>JAWXVF010000014.1:0-33114 GCA_044425555.1 Eubacteriales bacterium | reverse complement strand
TCTCGTAATGCTCAAGATGGTATTTCATACGTTCAAACAGCTGAAGGGGCATACAACGAAGTAACAGATATGCTTCAGAGAATGAATGAATTAGCAGTACAAGCAGCAAATGGAACGAATACAACAACTCAACGTGGTTATATTAATGATGAAATCGTAGCATTGAAACAAGAGATTAATCGTATTGGTTCTGATACAAAGTTTAATGGTCTTTCGGCATTTGGAAGTACCATCAGTTTCCATGTGGGTTCTGAGAATACAACAGCAGCTCAGATAAATGTTACTACTGCTAAGTTAACTTGTGAAGCTTTAGGATTAAGTGGTCCATATTTTGCTACTGTTACAGAGTATATAAGGGATAGTTATGATGTTATTATAGGCACCGCAGAGTCAATTATTAAGGTGGAGCCTGATAGTGAGGAAGCATTAAAAAATAGTAATTCGGTATTGACACAAGATGAGGCAAGAGCATTCCTTGATACGATTTCAGCAGCTCTTTCAACAGTTTCTGGATGGAGATCAGATCTTGGTGCGATTCAGAATAGATTAGAATATGCAATTAAGAACCTTGATAACGTAGTAGAAAATACTGCAACAGCAGAATCTCGTATTCGTGACACAGATATGTCTACAGAAATGGTTAGTTATTCAAACAATCAAATCTTAGCACAAGCTGGTCAAGCCATGTTGGCACAAGCGAATCAAGCGAATCAAGGAGTGTTATCACTACTTTAGTTTTAAGAATTACATATATTGATTAGAACGCATAAATGGATTATGCAATTATTTGAGAACTCCCTTGACTAAGTTGAGGGAGTTCTTATTAATGAGTAAGATGTTACTTTCTTTGCAATGGTGATTTGTTTCGTTTGCATAGAGGTTAGTAGCAACTTCTTGTACACCATACTAACAAAGTAATAGCCATTATAAAAATAACCTTTTCCTAATGGCACATTATGTGGTAAAATAAGATTCAGATTAGGATAAATAAGAGGAGGAAGAAAATATGGGCATGACCATGACACAGAAGATATTAGCCGCACACGCAGGATTAGAATCAGTAGTTGCAGGGCAATTGATAGAGGCAGACTTAGACCTTGTATTAGGGAATGATATTACAAGTCCTGTTGCTATTGCCGAAATGGAGAAGATGAATGTAGAAGGTGTATTTCACAAAGATAAAATTGCATTAGTGCCAGATCATTTCGTTCCTAATAAAGATATTAAGTCAGCAGAACATTGTAAATGTGTACGAGAATTTGCTTGTAAGCATGATATTACTAATTACTTTGAAGTAGGACAAATGGGGATTGAACATGCATTGTTACCTGAAAAAGGACTGACTGTGGCAGGTGATGTGATTATTGGAGCGGACTCTCATACGTGTACTTATGGAGCACTTGGAGCATTTTCTACGGGTGTTGGTAGTACTGATATGGCGGCAGGAATGGCAACAGGAAAGGCATGGTTTAAAGTACCAAGTGCCATACAATTTAAGATCACAGGGACCTTTTCCCAATATGTTAGTGGGAAAGATTTGATTCTACATATTATTGGAATGATAGGAGTAGACGGTGCACGTTATCAATCTATGGAATTTGTTGGAGATGGTATTGGGAATCTCACCATAGATGATCGTTTTACCATAGCAAATATGGCGATTGAAGCAGGGGCAAAAAATGGTATTTTCCCAGTAGATCAAATTGCTATTGCTTATATGAAAGAACATTCTTCTCGTCCTTACACTATTTATACAGCAGATGAAGATGCTGAATATGAAAGAGTCATTGAAATTGACTTATCCACTATTAAGCCAACTATTGCTTTCCCTCATTTACCAGAGAACACTAAGACTATTGATGAGATTACAGAAGAAATTGTTATAGATCAAGTGGTGATTGGTTCTTGTACCAATGGTAGAATTGATGATTTGCGAATGGCAGGAAATATTTTAAAAGGAAAAAGTGTAAAAAAAGGGATTCGATGCATTATTATTCCAGCTACACAAGCCATTTATTTGACTGCCATGGAAGAAGGGTTAATTAAAATCTTTATTGAAGCAGGTGCTATTGTGAGTACGCCAACGTGTGGACCATGTCTAGGTGGCTATATGGGAATCTTAGCAGAAGGAGAGCGTTGTGTATCCACTACTAATCGTAACTTTGTAGGACGTATGGGACATATTACATCTGAAATTTACCTTGCATCTCCCACGGTAGCTGCTGCAAGTGCAATTACAGGAAAAATATCAGATGCAAAGGAGATAATGTAAAAAATCACATTTTTTACAGGGCAATTTGTTTCTTATGAGCCAAAGTTGCCAGTTTGGAGAAAGGGAAAGAGTTTATTATGAAAGCTAAAGGAAGTGTTTTTAAATATGGAGATAATGTGGATACTGATGTAATTATTCCAGCAAGATACTTGAATACATCAGATCCTAAGGAATTAGCACAATACTGTATGGAAGATATTGACCCTACATTTGTGAACAAAGTAAAAGAAGGGGATTTAATGGTTGCGACTAAGAACTTTGGTTGTGGTTCTTCGAGAGAACACGCACCCATTGCCATCAAAGCTTCTGGTATTAGTTGTGTGATTGCAGAGACTTTTGCAAGAATCTTTTATCGTAATGCCATTAACATAGGGTTGCCTATTGTAGAATGTGAAGAAGCGGCTAGAGATATTGACCAAGGTAATGAAGTGGAAGTGGATTTTGATTCTGGAGTGATTACGAATGTAACAAAGAATAAGCAATACCAAGGGCAACCATTCCCTGAGTTTATGCAAAAGATTATTCGAGCGGAAGGGCTTGTGAATTATATTGTGGCAGAAAAATCTTAAAAAGAGTAATCAGAGTAGTGTTACGATTCGTAGTTGATTAGAAATAACAAAATAGAACTACACGAAACCAAAGACCAACAATTAGAGCGTGTCAATATTCTTGTTGTTGGTCTTTTACTTAGAAGTGGCTGTGCATAGTATTAAAATTAAAATAACATAGAAGTTTTCGTTATAGAATTTGACAAAATTCAACTTGTTCCCCAGCAGGACTTTTAATTTTGAAATATTTACATCCTTTTTCCCAAAAGTGAGGAATTTCTTCTACACCATTAGTAACAATATCGTATCCTGCATCCATGCAAAATTGATAATCTGCATAAATATCTTGTGAATCATATGCAATATATCAATCTTTCCTGCAACTGCAGGGTCTAAATTGTCATCTTGGTACATTTCGTAAATTGCGTTATTTGCTCCTTCGAGAAAATAAACGTTATGTCCTGTTCTACCAACAAATTTAGCTTTAATTTGAAATCCTAAAATGTCTTGATACCACTGTGCATTCTTGTCTACTTCTGATACGGCTACTCCAATATGAGCTACGGGTCTTTTTTTAATCATGGTCTACCTACCTTTCTTGTGCGTTATTGTAAATTAAAATTGAATGATTGATACGGATTATACAATTTGTATTCAAAAGTGTCAATACAAATCGGTTAATTTATTGAAAATAATTTTTATTAATTAAAATATAAAATACAAAAGGAATAAAAAAGAAGAAAAACATAGTAAAATAAGAAATGAATACATAAAATTAGTGAATGTGTACAAAAATGAAGCTTTAAAATTGTAAAAGATTACGACTTGTAGAAAACTGTGAAGTGATATAGTATAGAGCTAACAAGACAAAAATGAATCTGATTCGCAATTGCGAATTAATTAAAAAAAGAAAGAAGTTTGAAAAGAAGATGTGAATTTGTTAAATGCTACTTAAGATAACTTAGAAGGTATTATGATGAAACGGAACAAGTCAGCTGCTAGAGCTATGGATTTATTATTATTATTAGCAGAAAGTAAAGATGGGTTAACATTATTAGAAATTGAGAATGCATTAGAAATACCAAAAAGTAGTACATTTGAATTAGTATACACATTGGTAGATAAGATGTTTTTGGAGCAAAAAGATAGAAAATTTTCTATTGGCATTAATGCATTTAGAATTGGTTTTAGTTATACAGAAAAATTAGATTTGGTCTTATTGGCAAAGAACACATTAGAAGAACTTGCCAAACAAACAAATGAAACTGTTTTTTTGGGGAGATATGTGCAGAATCAAGTTATTTATGTTGATAAACACATAGGAGATGCTCAAATGGCATATACCTGTAAAGTAGGAACTACAAAAGAATTGTATTGTACAGCACTTGGCAAAGCGATTTTAGCAAGAATTTCAGAAAAGGAAGTGGAAGATTATTTTAGAACCTTTACCCTTGAAAAGTTTACAGAACGTACCATTGTAACAATAGAGAAAATGAAAATTGAAATTATGCAAATACGACAAAGAGGATATTCTATTGAGAATGGAGAAGGTTCAAAAGATGTATATTGTATAGGAGCCCCTATTATGGATTATAAAAATGAAGTGATGGGAGCTATCAGTGTTACTTCACCAAGTTTTCAAATGTCAGAAGAAAAGTCAGAGAAGTTTGGTAATTTGATTGCAGAGGCTGCACTTATGATATCACGTAAGCTTGGATATGGTGGTATTAGGTTATACGCAGAATAAATTTCTGCTACACACTATTGCGAATTTGATTCGCATATATGAATTACTATGAACGCAGTAGGAATTATGAATGAATCACTATAAGAGTGATTCCCAATACGAAAGGTTAGGTGGAAAAAAGATGAGAGCATTAATTACAGGTGCAACAGCAGGTATGGGTTTAGCAACAGCGGAGGTATTAGGAAAATCTGGTTATGAAGTAATTATTACAGACCGAGATAGTTCGAAAAAAGAAGAAGCAATTAAATTGTTAGAAGGGCAAGGGATTAAGGCTTATTTTTACAATTGTGATGCTACTAATGAAGCAGAAGTAAATAAGATGTTTGAAGAAATTGGAAAGAAATTTGATTCTCTGGATGTATTAGTGAATAACGTAGGTGGATTAGGAGGAAGATGTAGTATAACAGATATGAATACAGAATTTATGAGAAATGTTATGGCACTTAATTTTGATAGTTTATTCTTTACAACTATTGCGGCAGTTCCACTTTTGAAAAAAGGATCCAATGCTTCTATCGTTAATTTTAGTACCATTGCAGTAGTGAGTGGAGGTGGACCAGGAGCTTCTATCTATAGTGCTAGTAAGGGAGCGGTACAATCATTTACTAGAGGATTGGCAAAAGATTTATCGGAATTTAATATTCGTGTGAATGCTGTTTCGCCAGGAACAATTGACACAGCTTTCCATGCTGCAACAGATCGAAGTATTGTGGATAGTTGGAAAAGTAGTATTTTAATGGGACGTTTAGGAGAAGCGTCAGAAGTGGCAACGGTAATCGAATTTTTAGTATCTGAGAAAGCTTCCTTTATTACAGGAGAGATTATTCAAATTAATGGTGGTCAAGCTTTTATATAGAATAATTTAGTAAGTAGCATGAAAACCATAAGAGTTATTATGTTAGACATTCTAAATAGAAAGATGGGCAATAGGATGAAAATAAGTAAAAGAAAAAAAGCATTAATTGCAGGAACGTGTAATCTTGATATTGTACCAGGATTTCCTGAGACTTACGAAAATGGTAGTTCTTTAATCTCGGAAGGAAAAGCAATTTATTTAGATAATATGAGGTATATATTAGGGGGCTTAGTATCCAATACAGGAATCGCTATGGACCGATTAGGGGCAGATGTTGTTTTATCTTGTAGAGTTGGTGATGACGGAATTGGTAATGTAGTGGTAGAGATGATGAAAAAAGCAGTGAAAGAACCCATTGTCATCGTTGCAAAAGATGAAATAACAGCCTCTAATATTGTAGTAACTACACAGAATATGGATCGAGTGTTTTGGCTTAAACAGGGTGCTTCACAGAACTATAATGTAAATGATATGGATGATTTATTAAATAGAGTACCAATAGATTTATTTCACTTTGGCTATCCAACTGGTATGAAATGTATGTTTGAAGATGGTGGAGAGAGACTTTCTACAATTTATCAACACGTACATGATAGAGGAATTACAACTACGTTAGACTTAAGTTTGCCTGGAAAGAACAGTGAATCAAGCTATGCTGATTGGAAAAGCATTTTGAAAAAAACACTTCCACACGTAGATGTATTTCTACCAAGTATTGAAGAAACACTATTTATTTTTAGACGTAAAATGTATGATGAATGTCTTGAAAAATCAGGAACTTCCGTTTCGATTGATTATATAGACATGAATTGCTTAGAATCTATTAGCAAAGAAATCTTAGAAATGGGAGTTAAAGTAGTAGTTCTTAAGTTAGGGAAGTTTGGTTTGTATGTTCGAACAGCAGACAAAGAAAAATTCGCACATGTGGGTAGTGTGGGAGAAATGTTAGATAGTACTTGGTACGAAAGAGAATTATTAGAAACTCCTTATGTACCAGAACCATTTATATCTACGAATGGAACAGGAGATGCTGCAATCGGTGGATTTTTAACAGGAATGCTACAAGGTTATTCCATAGAAGATACATTAAAGTTAGCATCAGGAACTGCTGCAACAAGGATTCAATCTAAAAATGGTTCAAGTGATATATGTAGTTGTGAAGAAATTATGAGGAAAGCAAGTGGAGGTTGGTCTAAAATTTCTGTTGATTTAAAGGAAGGTATTTGGACATACAATCATAATTTGAAATGTTACATGGGTAAAAATGATAAGTTGATGTGATTGAAAAAGGAGAGCGAATAAGTATGTATGAACGAGTAGATAAGATTCTAAAAATGGCAGAAAAGAGTAATACATCAGTTATTTCATTTGTGTGTATGGATTTTATAATGGCACGAACAGTAGCAAAAGCTGCTGAAGCAACCAATACACCTGCAATTATTATGTTATACCCAACGCATATTGCCATAAGGCAGGCAGGCACTAAGCAAGGATATGCAGCTGCAGCCAAAGATTTAGCGAATGAGGTAAAAGTTCCTATAGGGTTACATATGGATCATGATTTTTCGTATGATGCAGTAAAGGACAGTATTAATAAAGGATTTGATTCTGTTATGATGGATGCTTCTATGAATGATTTAGAGGAAAATATTCGGTTAACTAGAGAAGTTGTAGATATGGCGCATAAGATGAATGTTGTAGTAGAAGGGGAATTAGGTCACGTAGGTATGGCTGCAAAAGATGACAATAAGGATGAAGATTTATTTACGAATCCTGATATGGCAAGTCGTTTTTGTAAAGAAACGAATGTAGATGCATTGGCCATTTCTATAGGGAATGCACATGGGAAATATTCAGCAACTCCTAATTTAGATATGAAGCGTTTAGAAGATATACGTATTGCGACGAATACGCCACTAGTACTTCATGGAGGAAGTGGAATACCAGATGATCAGTTATTAGAAGCTTTTTCAAAAGGAATTAGAAAGTTTAATTTGGGTACGGAATATATGGGAGAATATTTTAAGGTACTTTCAGGGTATACAGAGCAATATAAAGATGACGAAAACCCAATTAAAATAACAGAGATGCCAATATATGTACAAACACAATTACAACCATATGTGGAGAATCGATTAAAAGTGTTATGTAAGTTTTAAAGGGTAAACGAAAATAAAGGAATGAATGGAGTTGATGTGTGACAAAGAAAAGTAGTAATAGAAGTAGGGTATAGTAATATGATGTAGAAAAATGGAAAATGAAAAGGAGAAAAATGTATGAAAAAGAAAATAATAAGTATGATACTTTCCGTAGCGATGGTAGCTTCAATGATGGTAGGATGTGGAGATAGTGGATCTTCTACATCCACAAGTACCGAAACAACCAGTACCGAAACAGCAACAACAGAGGAATCTAGCGATGCACCAGGTGGATATGCAGGAGAAAAAATAGAATTGAACTATTCCAATTCTAGTACTCCAGAATCACAGACAGGAGTTGCATTTGGTTTTGCAAAAGAGTATATGGCAGACGCATCAGATGGACAGATTACATTAAATTTACATTGGAATGGTTCTTTATTTACGCAAGATCAAGATTTACCAGCTTGTATAAAGGGGTCAGTTGATTTTATTAGTACACAACCTGCATATATTAGTGAATATATGCCAGAATATGGATTTTTAACATCTGCGTATTTCTTTGAAAGTGTTAATCATTGGGAAACCTTTTATGCAAGTGACATATGGGCTGAAATGGTTGAAAATATTGCTTCTACAGTAGGAGTTCGTGTATTAAGTGTTGAGACACCAGGAACTAGAACAATTAATCTTAGAACAGATCAAGAAATATTAAGTAGAGATGATTTATCCAGTGTCAAATTAAGAGCGCAAAATAGCGAAGCTTGGTTATTCTTAGCAGAAGCTTTAGGCGGAAATGCAACACCAATTGCGTATTCAGAGTTATATTTATCCTTACAAACAGGAGCTGTAGATGGTAGTGAAGTTACATTAATTTCTATTAAAGATATGTGTTTGTATGAAGTATTAACAAGTGTTACTATGAGTCAACATGTTGTAGAAACGAACTGGATTATAATCAATGAAGACAGATGGCAAAATTTCACAGATGAAGAAAGAGAAATTGTAAAAGCTGGTATTACAGTTGAAACAGATTTTATCATCAATGCAGGAAAAGAAAATGAAGGAGATTTAATTGCTTTATGTGAAGAAAATGGTATGACAGTATATCAACCTACTACAGAGCAACTTACTCCATATATTCAAGAAGTGCGTGAATATTATTCAACAAATGAAGCAATTTCAAAAGATTGGGATATGGAACTTTATAACGCAATTCAAGCATTGGCACAATAGTATTTGATTATGTGATTCATTGGAGAAGATCGTATTTTCTAATGAATCACATTAAGAAAATAACATTTTCTTAATACAATAAGGAAGGAGATGTACCATTAAATGTGTACAGACAATTTTATGGAGAAAATTAAAAAATTAATCGAAAAAATATTTGATATTATAGAAGTTGTGATTCCTACAATAGCACTATTGGTGTTATTTACAACTTATTGTATTAATATTTTGTTTAGGTATGTATTTGATAGTACTGTGTTATGGATGAACGAACTTAGTACTTATGCGTATATGTGGGTGGCTGTATTTGCTGCTTCATATGGTAGTAGAAAAGGTACTAGTGTAGCATTTACTATTGTATATGATCAAGTATCAGAGAAAGTACAACGAATCTTTAGGATAATTGGCAATAGTTTGATTTGTGTTATATTTATGATATTGATACCTGCTGCACATGAATCTGTAACGTTTATGAATATAAGAAAATCACCAGTAATGAAAATTCCGTTCGGATACGTATTTTTTCCAGCATTAGTATTTGTTATATTAATAGTAATTCACCATGGTATTGCTTTAATACAGGATATTAAATCGTGCTTTCATACAAGAAAGGAGAACTGTTAATTATGCAAATTCTTTATTTTCTACCATTTATAGTTCTGATTTTTTGTTTCATTATTAGGATCCCAGTAGGGTTAAGTTTATTTATAAGTTGTACTATATTTTTTATATCAGCAGGAAGAAATATCAGTGATCTTATTGATGTGGCTATGAGTCAGTTGAATGCACAGACTACCTTGATTGCTATTCCATTATTTATTCTTACAGCTAATGTGATGAATTCTGGAAAAGTATCAGAATATATGTTTACTTTTACTAAGGCGTTAGTTGGTGCTAAACGAGGTGCGTTAGCTTATATTAACATTATAGTTTCTCTGATTTTTTCTGGAATGACAGGTTCTGCCATGGCAGATGTTTCTGGTATAGGTTCTATGGAACTAGAAGAAATGAGAAAAGATGGTTATGATATGCCATTTAGTAGTGCGTTAACAGCAGCTACTTCCGTAGTGGGACCGATTTTTCCACCGAGCATTCCACTTGTAATTTATGCCATGCTTGCTGGTGTTTCTGTAGGAGCATTGTTTTTGGCAGGAACAATTCCTGCAATTTTGATCTGTGTTGCGTTGGGGGTATATGTTTGGTATATATCGAAAAAAAGAAATTATCCGAAAGGAAAAAGCTTTACATTTAAAGAGTTTTTAAACTATACATATAAAGCTTTACCAGCATTAATTACTCCGGTTATCTTATTAGGTGGAATCTATGGAGGAGTAGTAACGGCTACAGAATCGGGAGCTCTTGCGGCTTTATATGCAATTATCATTTCCGTATTTGCTTATAGGGTATTGGGGTGGAAAGATTTACTAAAAGTATTTTCTGATACTGCAGTACAAGTAGGAAATATTATGATTATGGTAATTGGGGCATTTGTTTTATCTCACGTAGTTGCTTCCTATGGGGTTTCGGATGCAATTGCAGAGTGGTTTTTATCAATTACTACCAATAAGTATGTATTTTTATTGTTTATAAATGTTGTGTTTTTAGGTCTTGGGATGTTATTAGATACTGCAATTATTCAATTTTGTTTTTTGCCATTAGCAATACCGGTAGCAAGAGCATTGGGAATTGATATGGTTCATTTCGGTGTTTTGACAGCTTTAAACTTTATGGTTGGATGTGCAACACCACCATATGGTATGCTTTGCTTTATTGCTAGTAGCGTGGCCGATGTTCCATTGCAAAAAGTATTTAAAGAAGTGTTACCTATGGCAGGAATGATGATTATTATATTATTAATTGTTACCTATTGGCCAGGTCTTGTATTGTTTATTCCGAATTTATTAGGAATGTAAGAATAGAAGGAAATAGGAAATATGTTATTAGAAAGTTTGATAAAAAGGTGATTAGTTAAAGAGGATTAATTAAAGGAGGATTTGTTATGAAAGGAATCAGTTTAGATGATTATTTAAACATTGTAAAGGCAGGACCAGCTCAATATATTATGAGAAATCAAATTTTAGAAGAATCTGGAGAAATCTTGAAGAAGTTAGGAAACAAAGCATATATTAGTAGTGGAAATAAGGCGTGGAATGCTATTTCAAAGAGATTTATTCCTTCTATAGAAAATGCAGGGATTTCCTATGAGTTAAGTACATTTTCGGGTGGAAGTACAGAAAAAAATATGCAATCCGTAATTGATGGAGCAAAAAAATATGGTGCAGAGTTTATTGTAGGCGTAGGAGGTGGAAAGTCTTTAGACACAGCTAAGGTAGCTGCTGACATGTTAAATATTCCTATTGTTACAATTCCTACCATTGCGGCTACGTGTGCTTGTAGTAGTCCGTTGTGTATCATTTATTCAGAGGAAGGATCGTGGTTAAGAAACTATTATCCTAAGACCAATCCTAATATTGTATTAGCAGATCCAAAAGTATTAGTAGACGCACCTATAGAATATTTTAAGTCTGGAATTGTTGATTCTTTGGCAAAATGGTATGAAGGTAACTTATCTATGAAAAGCTCAGATAATGCAGATCTTTTTGATCATATAGCAATTGACTTAGCAAAGGGATTAAGTAGAGATATGTTTGCGAAAACAAAAGGAGCTATGGTAGCGTTTAAGAAGGGCGATGAAACGAATAGGGACTTTATAGATGTGGTAAATATGAATCTATATCTAGCTGGTACTATTCAAGCGTTAGGAGTAAAAGCGGTAAGAAATGGGATTGCACATTCTGTTCACAATGGTTTAACGGCAATGCATGAGAGTCATCACTTAACACATGGGATTAAGGTTGGGTATGGAATAGCTACCCAATTAATTTTAATGAAAGATACAGAAGAAGAATTAGTAAAGTTTCTTGATTTTTGTAAAATCATGGAATTTACTCCTACATTTAAAGGGTTAGAATTACCATTTACAGAAGAAAATATAGCGTTAGTGGGACGAAAAACCATTGAATCTTCTGATATGCAGAGGGCTCCATTTGATACAATAACAGGAAAGATGGTAGAACAAGCAATTAGAGACTTAGAAACCAACGTACTAGTAAATAAATAAACATAAGAAAGAAGAGGTAGAGAAATGTTTAAACCAGGAATTTATGCAGCATTAGTAACTCCATATACTGTTGATGGTGAAGTGGATTATATGGAACTTAAGAAAATGACAAGACATTTGATCAATCAAGGATTAGAAGGTATGTATGTCTGCGGTTCAACAGGAGAGGCTTTTATGCTAAACCTTGAAGAGAGAAAGAAAGTGTTAGAGGCTGTAATAGAAGAGAATAAGGGTGAGACTACGATTGTATGTCATTGTGGTTGTATTTCCACAAAAGAGATGGTAGAACTTGCAAAACATGCAGAACAAGCAGGGGCAGATGCTGTTTCTTCGGTACCACCGTTTTATTATAAATTTACCCAAGAAGAAATTGTTACTTATTATATAGACTTAGCAAATGCGGTAGAGGTACCAGTGATTGTTTATAATTTCCCAGCATTTTCTGGAGTTAGTTTTACGATGGAAATGTTTGAACGATTATTTTCTGCAAAAAGTAATCTATGTGCATTAAAACATACTTCATTTGATTTCTATACACTAGAGAGAATTAAAGATAAATATCCGAATGTAACCATATTTAATGGGCATGATGAAGTAAGTCTTTCTGGATTGGCAATAGGAGCAGATGGAGCCATCGGAAGTACCTTTAATGCCATTCCTAAAGTATATTTAAAGATTCGAGAGAGTGTTGAAAATAAAGATATGGAAGGTGCAAGAAAAGCACAAAAAGATGCCAATGATTTTATTGATGTCTTGTTAAAATATGGTGGTATTCAAGTGATTAAAGAATTTATGACACATTATGGTTTTAACGGTAATGGTACAAGAAAGCCATTTCTTCCAATTAGTGAGGAAGGAAAAGTAGCAGTAAAATCATTATATGAGTATTATCGAGCGAACTATGATCTTTAAAAAATCCGAGGAGGAAACGTATGATATTAGATACATTTGAGAACAAAGAAAAATATTATTCTTTACATAAAGACTTTAAAGAGGCTTTTGAATTTCTTGAAAATAGTTTAATGGAACAACCAGAACTAGGAAAACATGAAATAAAAGGAGATGAATTATTTGCATCCGTACAGGCTTATGAAACATCAAATGATGGTCAATGGGAAGCGCATCGGGCTTATATTGATATACAATTTATTATGGATGGACAAGAAATTATTGAATGGGCTAATTTAGAAGATGCCGCTAAAAAGGTATATCAAAAAGAAAATGACTTCCTTGATTGTGGACCAGTGAAAAAGTATTCAGAATGTAAGATGGAAAAAGGGTATTTTATGATCTTGTGGCCAGAAGATTTGCATAGACCAAAATGTGTGTATGATGAAAGTTGTAATGTAAATAAAATAGTGATGAAGATTTTAATATAGTAAACAGAAGGAGAATAAAATAATGGGTGAAGCAATGGATCGTTTTAGTTTGAAAGGAAAAGTAGCGATTATTACAGGAGGATATGCTTGGCTTGGATACGATATGGCAGAGGCTCTTGCTGATGCAGGATGTCATATTATTATAACATCTAGGGAACTTGCTAAAGCACAAGAAGCTGCGGATAAGTTGGAAAAGGCATATGGCGTAGAATGTCTTGGACTTCAGATGGATCAACAATATTATGAGCAAGTGGATGATATGGCCAAGAAAGCGAAAGGATGGAAAGGTCATATTGATATATTAATTAATAATGCAGGTGGGGGTGCAGGAGCAAGTGAAGGGAATTTATTCATGCGTGAACCAGAAGCAATTCAGAGTATGATTTCGATTAATCTTACAGGTACACTGTTCTGTTGTCGAGCAGTTGGTAGTATTATGAAAGAACAACAATCAGGTAAAATTATTAATATTGGTTCTATTGCTGGAATTGTTGGTAGAGATCGTGGCATGTATTATCGAACAGATAAGATGGAACAGCCTGTAGATTATGCTGCAGCAAAAGGTGGAGTGATTAGTATGACAAGAGATCTTGCAGCAGTACTAGCACCAGATCATGTGAATGTAAATTGTATTTCTCCAGGTGGTTTTAATAGAGGATTACCGGAAAATTTTGCAAATGCATATAGTGAGAGAACAGCACTTGGAAGAATGGGTAAAATGGGAGATCTTCAGGGAGCAGCATTATTTTTATCCTCTTCAGCATCTGACTATATGACAGGTCATAATCTCGTGGTAGATGGTGGATTTAGTATGTGGCAATAGGGAATAAAATGAAATAAATGTTTTAGAAAACTTTCTAATCTTGTAAATGTATGTTACACTAGATTAGGAAGTTTTTGCGATATAATGAAATAGGGAAAGTAGGAGAAAAAATTGTGAAACGTTTATATGAATACCTAAAAGACTATAAGAAAGAAACCATATTAGCCCCGCTATTTAAAATGTTAGAAGCATTGTTTGAATTATTTGTACCCCTAGTAGTGGCTCGTATTATTGATATTGGAATTGTACAACAAGATCATTCCTATATTTTGAAAATGGGTGGTCTATTAGTTCTACTAGGAATGATTGGATTGACTTGTTCTATTACAGCACAATATTATGCAGCGAAATCAGCAGTGGGATTTGGAACAAAACTAAAAGAAGCGTTGTTTGTGAAAATCAATAGCTTTTCCTATGCTCAAATGGATGATGTTGGAATTTCTACATTATTAACAAGAATAATCAGTGATGCAACACAAGTACAAACAGGATTAAATCTAGTGTTACGTCTATTTCTTCGTTCTCCATTTATTATAGCAGGGTCTATTATAGCAGCTTTTTATCTAGATCCTAAGAGTGCAATGGTGTTTGTAATCGGAATACCGTTACTTGCTATTGTAGTCTTCGCTATTATGATAATTACCATGCCTTATTATCAAAATGTACAGAAAAAACTTGACAGTGTACTGTTGAATGTACGTGAAAATTTATCGGGTATTCGAGTGATTCGTGCGTTTAATCGTCAAACGAATGAGATAGGACAATTTGAAGAAGATTGTAGAGAGTTACGCTCAATGCAAATATTTGTAGGAAAAATATCGGCCTTGTTAAATCCATTTACTTATATTATCGTAAATGGATCTATTGTTTTACTTCTTTTAATTGGAGGAGGTCAAGTGGCAAGTGGTTTCTATGAAACAGGGACAGTTGTGGCATTGGTGAATTATATGTCGCAGATTCTAATAGAACTGGTTAAACTAGCAAACCTTATTATTAATGTAACCAAATCTCTTGCATCAGGACATCGTATTATTGAAATCTTTGATATGCCAGTAGATATGGTAGATGGCTCACAGTTATTAGGGGAAGATGGAATTGAAGAGATAACCTTTGAAAATGTATCGTTTTCTTATCCGAATACGAAGGAACATTCTTTGAAAAATATTTTCTTTACTGTAAAAAGAGGAGAAACCATTGGAATCATTGGAAGTACAGGTTCTGGTAAATCAACATTAGTGCATTTAATCCCACGATATTATGAAGCTGCTGAGGGAAGTGTTTTGGTGAATCAGAAGAATGTACAAGAATACCAGATGAATTCTTTACATAATAAGATTCGTATTGTTCCACAAAAGGCTACTTTATTTCAAGGGAGTATTTTAGAAAATCTTAAGATGGGAAAACAAGACGCTACTAAAGAAGAATGTATGCGAGCATTAGAAATTGCACAAGCGAGTGATTGGGCTAAGGAAGAAGGTTCTATACTAGACAAAGTATTAACAGAAGGTGGGAAGAATCTCTCGGGAGGACAACGTCAACGCCTTACGATTGCTAGAGCAGTTATTAGTAATCCAAGTGTACTAATTCTAGACGATAGTTCTTCGGCCCTAGATAATCAAACGGATTTACGACTTAGACAAGCTCTTAGTAAGATTAGTCATAATTGTATTACCATATTAGTGTCCCAACGTGCTACTTCTATTAAACATGCCAATCAAATAGTAGTGTTAGAAGAAGGGGAAATGGTAGGGTTAGGGACACACCAAGACTTAATCAATACGTGTTCTATTTATAGAGAAATATGTTTGTCTCAATTAGAAGAGTCGGAATTGCAAGAAAAGGGAGGGAAATAAAATGGATAAGAAAAAAATATATTCACGTATCCTACAATTAATTGCGAAAGAAAAATTATATGTGATTGCCACTTTATTTTTTGCCCTCATAACAGTATTGACTACCTTAATGATTCCTATTCTAATAGGAGAAGGAATTGATTGTATTATAGGAGTAGAACAAGTAGACTTTGTGCAGATGAAAGAAGTAATCATACAGATTATAGTGATGACTCTTATTACAGCCATAGCACAATGGCTTATGAGTCTATGTAATAATGCTATTACGTATCGTGTTGCGAATTCTGTGAGAGAGAGAGCTTTTTATCAATTACAAAGAGTACCAATTAACTATGTGGATTCTCATAAGCATGGGGATATTGTAAGTCGTATGATTTCTGATGTGGATCAATTTGCAGATGGATTGTTAATGGGATTTACCCAATTTTTCACAGGTGTTATGACTATATTGGGAACGTTATATTTTATGTTTCGTATTAATTATAGTATTGCTTTGATAGTTGTGATGATTACACCACTTTCTTTATTCGTAGCAAGTTTTATAGCAAAGAGAACACACAAGATGTTTCAATTACAATCTCAATCGAAAGGAGAGAATACTTCCTTTCTTAATGAAATGGTAGGGAATTTAAAAGTAGTAAAAGCGTTTGATTATGAAGAAATGTCACAAGCAAAATTTAATGTATATAACAAAACGTTAGAAAAGCATAGCTTACAAGCGATTTTTTTCTCATCAATCACCTTTCCAGCGACACGCTTTGTAAATGGTGTAGTATATGCTGCAGTGGCATCATTTGGTGCTGTAAATGTGGTACAAGGACAATTAAGTGTTGGACATTTAACGAGTTTTCTATCTTATGCTAATCAATACACGAAACCCTTTAATGAAATTTCTGGAGTGGTAACTGAATTACAAAATGCGCTTGCTTGTGCGGGACGTGTATTTGAATTGATTGATGAACCAACATTTTCCCTAGATAGAGAAGAGGCAGTTGATTTAACAACGATAGATGGAACGGTTCGAATGGAGCATATTGATTTTTCTTATCGACCTGAGCAAAGATTAATAGAAGATTTGACTATTTCAGTGAGAGATGGTGAAAGAGTTGCGATTGTTGGACCTACTGGATGTGGAAAGAGTACATTGATTAATCTACTAATGAGATTCTATGATGTGCAAGGAGGAAATATTTACATTAGTGGTCATGAAATGAAGTCTATTAGACGAAATAGTCTTAGAGAGAATTTTGGAATGGTGCTACAAGAGACGTGGTTACGTTCTGGTACTATTCGAGATAATATTGCTTATGGAAAGCCAGATGCTTCCATGGAGGAAATTGTGAATGCTGCGAAAGAAGCTCATGCACATAGTTTTATTAAGAGAATGAGAAATGGGTATGATACGATTCTAACAGAGAATGGTGGTAATCTATCCCAAGGAGAAAAGCAATTATTGTGCATTGCAAGAGTAATGTTGTTACTTCCTCCAATGTTAATTTTAGATGAAGCGACTTCTTCGATTGATACAAGAACAGAGATTAAGATTCAAGAAGCATTTACTAAGATGATGAAGGGAAGAACAAGCTTTGTGGTTGCACATAGATTGTCTACCATTAAGAAAGCAGATAAGATTCTAGTGATGAAAGATGGTACGATTATTGAACAAGGAACTCATGAACAATTATATGAAGAAAAAGGCTTTTATTATGACTTGTACCAAAGTCAATTTGCTATTATTGAGTAATTGACTTTCTTGTTAGAAATAGATATAATATAAGTTAAATATATTTTAGTTGTTTGATTTATGGAATTAGAGGAGGCAATTAATGTCGGAGAACGAACATGATTTTAAAAAGGTGCTATTAGATAAGAAAATCCCTATATTAACTATTGATAATAAGTGGCATCAACTTTTTACACAGATGAATGCAACTCCTAAGGTGAAGAAATTAGAAGGTAAGATTAATGATCTGTTAAAGGAACAAGGGAAATATGCAACAGAGAATAAGAAGCTAAAAATTGGGAAGAAGAAAGTAATGGATGAGATGATTCAATTACGTAACCAATTAGAAACGAATATTTCTACGGAAATAGAACAACAGCTAGATGAACAGACTCAACTATTAAATGATTGTAATGAACGATTAGAAGATAACCAAGAAGCAGCAGACAAAATCCCCAAAGAATTAGAAGAGCTAAATTATGAATTAATGGAGGAAACTATGGAAATTGCTTATAAGGTTCTTCGGAAAAACAGCTCTGAGATTATGAGGATTTCTATTTGGATTAATGAAATGCGTGATACACTAAAAGAAAATGTAGTTAAGCGACAAGAGTATGAAATGGTGAGTCAAGATATGTATTCGTATATGCATGATATTTTTGGTCCGGAAGTTATTAGTATTTTTGATGTGAAATATAGTGAAATTGACCCAGAAGATTAAAAAGAAAAGTTGATTAAGCAACAGATAGTAATTTTGGAATATGATAATAGGGAATCATCAAATATGAAAATTATGGTATATTCCCAGTGATAGAATCGCTTGTGTAGGATTGAGGAGTATTAGGTGGTACAACGAGCATATTTAGAGATTGATTTAGATCAGCTAAGGAGAAACATAGGAGAAATAAGTAGATATCTTTCTTCGCATACGAAGATTATGTGTGTCATTAAGACAAATGCGTATGGACATGGATCGGTGCAAGTAGCAAGTGCGGTAGAATCATTAGATGTAGTAGAAGGTTTTGCAGTTGCTACGGTAAGTGAAGCTATGGAACTTCGAAATGCGGGAATTTATAAACGTATTTTATTATTAGGATTTTGCTTTGAGGAAGAATTGGAAACATTAATTGCTAATGATATTACGGTTACTTGTTTTCAAGAACGCATATTCTTAGAGGCTTCTCGTATTGCAACGCTGTTAGGGAAAGAATGTTCTGTTCACGTAAAGGTAGATACAGGAATGAGTCGCTTAGGAGTGTTACCAGATAATGAAGGATTGGAAATGTTACATAGAGTCAATCAACTTCCTAATATTAATATAGAAGGTATGTTTACACACTTTGCTTGTGCAGACCAATTAGATCAGAAAATGACAAAGAAGCAATCAGAAGTGTTTGACTCATATGTTACTTGTGTGCAGAAACAATTAAATCGTTCTATGTTATTAAGACATAGTTCGAATAGTGCAGGAATTTTAACTAATAATGGAGCTGATTTAGATTTTGTTAGAGCGGGAATTATATTGTATGGGATTCATCCGTCTAAAGAGGTTTCTTTACCAAATCGTATAAAGCCAATTCTCTCATTTAAGAGTACCATTATCTTATTAAAGAGAATACCAGCTAATACTGCAGTAAGTTATGGTGCAACTTACGTGACAGATAAAGAGAGGTTAATAGCTACGATTCCCGTGGGATATGGGGATGGATACCCTAGAGACTTATCTAATAAAGGGAGTGTATTAGTAAGAGGACAGAAAGTATCTATTGTAGGAAGAATATGTATGGATTATTTTATGATTGATGTATCTTCTGTGGAGCAAGTGCAAGAAGGCGATGTGGTTACTTTAATTGGAAGAGATGGCGAAGAAGAGATTACAATAGAAGATATTAGTCAAAATTCTAGTCATTTTTATTATGAGATACCTTGTTGTTTGACAAATCGTGTGAAGCGAATCTATCGTAGGAATGATGAGCTGTTAGAAGTGTAGAGCTTAGAAAAAACGTTTCCTTGAATACAACTTGAAAAAGAGGTAATACTAAGTGTGTAGAAAGGAAGGTTGTATTGATGAAACGAGGAGATGTATATTATGCGGATTTAAGACCTGTAGTTGGATCAGAGCAAGGAGGAATTCGCCCAGTATTAATTGTGCAAAACAACATAGGAAATAGACATAGTCCCACTATTATATGTGCGGCAATTACTTCTAAGATGAATAAAGCAAAGTTACCTACACACATTGAATTAGATGCAAATATTTATAAAATGGAGAAGGATTCTGTTGTATTATTGGAACAATTAAGAACTATTGATAAGAAGCGATTAAAAGATAAAGTGTGTCATCTTGATCAAGAGATTATGAGAAAAGTAAATGAAGCGTTATTGATTAGTTTGGAATTAACTACATAAGGGAATCTTAAAATGTGAAAACAAATCTAGTTTCTTGACTTGAAAATACGAAAATGATATAGTGAACATATGGATAGATTAAAGATACGATGTAAGAAGAATGGAGATACAAATGGACGATATTGAACCCACTGCCAGTATAATTATACTATTTGCTTTTTTAATATTTGAGATGTTGTTATACGGTTTCTCAATGGCATTGCAGAACGTTGGTGCAAGAGAGTTAGAACAACTAAGAGAACGCGATAAAGCAAAAGATAAAAGAGTTCTTCATATATTAGAGAATCCATTTCGTTATGTGAATACAACTCAGTACTTAAGAGTTCTAAGTACATTAATGGTAGGATGTTATGTGATTGATGCCATTACACATAATGGACAGTTGTGGATAGAAAGTTGGAAGGGTACAATTAGTTGGTTGAATATACAGGGAATACGACTTATTGTACTTTTATGCATAGCAGGTATTTTCTTTGTAATCGGAATTTTTATCCCTAAGTGTATTGCGAAGAAGCATCCAGTAGATGTCCTTCGCTTATTAATCAATGGAATTGTGGTCTTATCAGTTGTAGCTTATCCAATTGTAGTAGTATTACAATGGATAGGTAGACAAATCTTGAAAATATTTCATATAACAGATAGGGAAATTTTGCAAGATGTAACGGAAGATGAAGTGATTTCTATGATTCAAGAGGGGCATGAACAAGGAGTATTTCAATCTAGTGAAGCACAGATGATTACCAATATTTTTGAATATACGGACAAAGATGTGAAAGATATTATGATCTGGCAGAAAAATATCGTATCGTTAGATGGTTCTAAGAAGTTAAAGGAACTAGAATTTACAGAACAATATAGTCGTTATCCGGTGTACTTAGAAGATTTGAATCATATTATAGGGATTCTACATATTAAAGATGCATTGAAAATGCAATTAGCAGGGGATGATTTAGATTTAGCTATAGAAGAGATTCCAAATCTCTTGTTAAAGGTAGAATTCGTTCCTGAGACGAAGAAGATTGATTTATTATTTAAGGAAATGCAATCTTCTAAATCACAGATGGTGATGGTAGTAGATGAGTATGGACAGACAAGTGGATTAGTTGCCATGGAAGATATTTTAGAAGAAATCGTTGGTAATATTTTTGATGAATATGATCAAGATGAAGCATATATTGAGATGAAAAGTGATAATGAATATTTAATTGATGGAATTACACCAATTGATACAGTAGAAGAGCAATTAGGAATTCATTTTCCAGAGAGTGAATTTGATACAATTAATGGGTATTTAATCGCCCAAATAGAACATTTGCCAGAAGATAATGAATCGTTTGAATGTGAATTAGAAGGATATTCTTTTAAAGTGGCATCTGTTAAAAACAAGATGATTGAAACGGTAGTGGTGAATAAGATAGAAAGTGAAGGATAAAGGTATGTCAGGACATTCAAAATTTGCAAATATTAAACATAAGAAAGAGAAAAATGATGCAGCAAAAGGAAAAATATTTACAATCATAGGACGTGAAATTGTAGTGGCCGTTAAAGAAGGCGGTCCTGATCCAGCAAATAATAATAAATTACGTGATGTAATTGCTAAGGCAAAAGCGAATAATATGCCTAATGATACGATAGAACGTGGGATTAAGAAGGCGGTAGGGGATGCTAATAGTGTGAATTATGAATTAGTGACCTACGAAGGATATGGACCAAATGGGATTGCTATTATTGTGGACGCCTTAACAGATAATAAGAATCGAACTGCTGCAAATGTAAGAAGTGCTTTTACTAAGGGAAATGGAAGTATTGGAACGCAAGGTTGTGTATCCTTTATGTTTGATCAAAAAGGACAAATTATCTTAGATAAAAATGATTGCTCCATAGAATCAGATGAATTGATGATGTTAGTATTAGATGCAGGAGCAGATGATTTTATAGAAGAAGAGGATAGTTATGAAATCTTAATAGATTCTACAGCTTTTTCGCAAGTGTGTACAGTATTAGAGGAACAAACAATAGTTATGGTATCGGCAGAAGTCACTATGATACCTCAAACTTATGTAGAGTTAACAGAAGAAAATGCTGTAAAATCTTTGCAAAAGACATTAGATTTATTAGAAGCAGACGATGACGTACAAGCTGTTTATACGAACTGGGATGAGTAGATAGAAGTGAAATAGAAGAATCCAAATAATAAGTGAATAAGATTGTAATGGGAAAGAGAGTGACTACAAATGAAAAAAGATTTACTCCATGGATCACCAATAAAAGTAATTATTAGTTTTGCATTACCTATTCTTTTTGGAAATTTATTTCAACAAATTTATAGTATGATAGATTCTATTATAGTGGGTAAATTTGTAGGGGTAGAAGCATTAGCTGGTGTGGGTGCTACTAGTGCATTAAATTGGTTTATTATTGGATTTATTGTAGGTACTAGCAATGGTTTTGCCATTCCTATAGCCCAATGTTTCGGAGCAAAAGATTACAGTCAAATGAAACGATATTATACGAATGCCATGTATATTGCTGTATTTATTTCGATAGTAGTAACTGCAATGGCATTAGTTTTTGTAGATCCTATTTTACGCTTAATGCAAACACCAGAGGATATGTATCAATACTCTAAGACATATGTACAAACTATTTTTATGGGAGTACCGGGAATTTTTCTCTATAACTACTTAGCATCTGTATTGCGTGGTATTGGTGATAGTAAGACGCCTCTTTATTTTTTAGTAGGTGCTTCTATTTTAAATATTATATTAGACTTAATACTTGTTTTAGTATTTCAATGGGGAGTGTTTGGAACGGGATTTGCAACGGTGATTTCACAGACATTAGCAGGAATTCTGTGTATGATATTAATTATTAAAAAGTTTGATATTCTAAAGACTTCTAAGGAAGACTGGGGATTTAGTTGGAAACATATTAAGCGTTTGTGTTATATGGGATTTCCTATGGGATTACAATTTTCCATTACAGCCATTGGAGGAATTATCTTACAAAGTTACGTGAATACACTAGGTTCAGCAGCAGTAGCTGCTATGACAGCAGCAACAAAAGTGAATATATTTGCTTGTCAAGGACTAGAAGCTATTGGATTAGCGATGGCAACTTTTTCTAGTCAGAATCTAGGAGCAGGAAAGATTAGTAGAATATCACAGGGAGTGAAGCAATCTATATTAGTAGGATTTGTGTATACTTTTTGCGTTTTTGTGACCATGCTTTTTGCGTCAGGACATCTAGCTCTTTTATTTGTATCAAAAGAGGAAACGGTGATTATTAAGATTATTAGTGAATTTTTACAAATCAATACCTTTTTATACATTTTCTTAGGAGTATTATTAGTATTAAGATATACCATACAAGGATTGGGATATTCTATGTTTGCCATGCTCGCAGGTGTAACAGAGATGTTTAGTAGAATGCTTTGTGGAATGTTTTTAGTAACAAATCTAGGATATATGGGAGCAATTCTGTCTGGACCTATTGCATGGTTATCGGCTTGTTTATTCTTGATACCTGCTTATTTTTTGGTTATGAAAAAAATTAAAGGTAATTATGGATTAAAGGAAGAAAATGTGGTACAATAAACGAGAATTTAGAGAATGTAATGGCAATGGTGAAGGTGTAGGGATATTATGAAAAAAGAGTTTATAAATAGTGTGTCTATAGAAACAAAATGTATTCAATCAGGTTGGAATCCTTCTAATGGAGAAGCGAGAGTCCTTCCGATTTATCAAAGTACTACTTTTCAATATGATTCTACTGAGCAAATGGCAAGGCTATTTGACTTAGAAGAATCAGGTTATTTTTATTCTAGATTACAGAATCCTACGAATGATTGCGTTGCAAGTAAAATCTGTGATTTAGAAGGTGGTGTAGCTGCTATGTTGACTTCATCAGGTCAAGCAGCTAATTATTATGCGATATTTAATATTTGTGAAGTGGGAGACCATGTGGTTCTATCATCAACGGTGTATGGGGGAACGTTTAATCTGCTTACAGTCACTATGAAGAAAATGGGAATTTCATGTACTATTGTAAATCCTACTGATTCCATAGATGTATTAAATGATGCATTTCAAGAGAATACAAAATGTGTATTAGCAGAGACTATAGCGAACCCAGCATTAGTAGTTTTAGATATAGAGAAAATGGCAGAAGTAGCACATAATCATGGGGTACCGTTGATTGTGGATAATACATTTGCAACACCTATAAATTGTAGACCATTCGAATATGGGGCTGATATTGTTACGCATTCTACATCAAAATATATGGATGGACATGCTATGTGTGTAGGAGGATGTATTGTAGATTCTGGAAAGTTTCCATGGATGAAATACGGTGAGAAGTTTTCAGGCTTATGTTCTCCAGATGAGTCATATCATGGTATTACATATGCAGAGAAATTTGGTGAAATGGCTTATATTATGAAAGCTACTGCACAATTAATGAGAGATTTAGGTTCCATTCAATCACCACAGAACGCTTTTTTATTAAATGTTGGGATAGAAACATTACACTTAAGAGTGCCTAGACATTGTAGTAATGCCTTGGCAGTTGCTACTTACTTAGAGCAACACAATCAAGTGGCTTGGGTGGAATATCCAGATTTACCATCTAATAAAAATTATGAATTGGCAAGTAAATATTTACCAAATGGATCTTGTGGAGTCCTAACCTTTGGTTTAAAGGGTGGTAGAGAGATTACACCGAAGTTTATGGACTCATTACAATTGGTATCTATTGTGACACACGTTGCAGACGCAAGAACGTGTGTGTTACATCCAGCTAGTCATACTCATCGTCAGATGAACGATGAACAATTGAAAGAAGCAGGTGTAAGTCCAGACTTAATTCGGCTGTCAATAGGAATTGAAGGGGTAGATGATATTATTGCTGATTTGGAGCAAGCATTGGTAGCTAGTATGCTTTAATCAAGTGTATTGTTAGAGATAGAAGCATTATAATAGAGAGAACAATCATGGAGAATGTATATGGAGTTAAAAGTAACGAAAAATGGAATTGAAGGTGGCTTGATTGGAGCTGTATTTTTAGGATTCCTAGTTTTAAAAGTATTTGTTTTAGGTTCCATAGAGGAATCATCACGATTTATGAAATTATTTTTAGAACAATCCTCCTATTCTCCTGTGATCGAATCTGGAGTAGTGGTAGATAGTTATAGTACAATTTTTGCGTATATAGCTAACATCTTTAATCCGTCTATTGAGGTAGGAGGGATGTTAGTATATTTAGGTTTGATTATGCAAATCTGTTCTATTATGTTACTTACTATTAGTGCAAGAATGCTTGTAGGTGATATTGGAGGAACAGCTAGTATTCTTGGTTTTTGTGCAATTTTTCTTCAAACAGATCCATTAGTTTCTTTTATTACCTTAATTGCTGCCATTCATATTAGTCTATTTGCTAGATTTCAAACATACTATTTTAATAAGGAGACAACCCTTGTAAAGACCATTATCTTTGGTGTTTTATTTGGTTTAATAAGCAGTGTACACGCAAGCCTTTCTACATATGGATTATATTTATCCTTTGTATTGATTTTAGTAGGTGGAATATTAGTATCAAAGTATCAATTGATTCAAGTTGTATCTGCATTGATACCTTTTTTGTTAGTGAATTATATATGGAGAGGGTATTCATTATTTACATATGGTTATTATATAGGGGGAGCCTTTCAAGATTTAGCAACATCTATTCAAGGTGAACATTTTGGAATTATTATGGGGAATTTATTGTTTGTTTCAGTAGTTGCTGTTGTATGTTTTGGTATCGGTAGTCAAAAACTAGTATTTACTATTTTTCTAATGTCAATTAGTCAATTACTATATGCTATCGTACATGATTTTCATGCACAAGGGAAATTAGCAATGTATCTATTTGTAGTGCTAACAGGTGCTAATGCCATTGAGTTGTTTTATCAAGCAATGTTTCCAGAAGAGGTGGAAATTGAGATTAAGAAAGTAGATGCTCATACGATTTTAAAAGATATGGAATATGTTGAACCAAAAGATGAGAAGTTAAAAGAACCGAGCAAACTTTCAACTAGTAATATGGCAATGCTAGAGAGTTCTATTGATCGTTTTGGAAGTGCTGGAGTATTTGATGAAAGTAGCAAAGTAAATGTGGTAGATACTTCTTTGAATCAAAGTGATATTATGAGTCGTCATTTAATGAAAGAGTCAGTAGAGAGAGAGGTAGAAGAAGACCCGTATCCTTATGGTAATGTACCTTCTGTCCATGATATATTGGGAGACTTATCTCCTTCAGAAGACCCTTCCTTATCGCAAGAAGTAGCACCATTAGAACCAATACAACCAGTACAAGAAGAGGTGAAGATGATTGAGAATCCTTTACCGGTTCCTAAGAAACACGTTCCTTCAGAAATGGATTTTGCTATTGATTTAACAGAATGGAATAATGATTTTGATTTGGTGAATTATGATAATCAAATTGAATTTGATATTACATAGTGATTAAAAAGTACAGGCTGTGCCTGTATTTTTTTTGACAATTCAGTTCATACTAATAAGAAAAGAAAGAGGTGTAATATTAGTATGAAGAAGGAAGAATTAGAAAAGAAAGAGATAGAAGAAAAAGAGCGAAAAGCTATAGAAGATGTTGGACAAGTTCTGTTAACTCATAATAAAGAAGAACATAAGATTCATTTGATATCTGTAATAGGTGAAGTGGAAGGACATGAAAATCTAGGAAGTTCATCTAAATCTACCCAATATGAACATATCATACCACAATTAGCAGCCATAGAAGATAATCCGGAAGTAGATGGAATCTTAGTAGTATTAAATACTATGGGTGGAGATGTAGAAGCAGGACTTGCCATTGCAGAATCTATTGCAGGTGTAACGAAACCAACAGTTTCTATTATATTAGGAGGAGCTCACTCTATAGGAATACCAATTGCTGTATCAGCTAATCGAACCTTTATTGCGAAATCAGCTTCTATGACCATACATCCAGTGCGTAGAAACGGAATGATTATCGGTGTTCATCAAAGCTTTGAGCATTTTAAGAAAATTCAAGATAGGATTATCGACTTTGTGGTGGAGCATAGTGAAGTAAGCGATGAGCATTTTCGAAGTCTCATGTTAAATACAGGGGAATTAGTAAGTGATATTGGAACGATTGTAAGTGGAGAAGAAGCTGTAAGTATCGGGATTTGCGATGAAGTTGGGACGCTTAGTGAGGCTTTGAAATGTTTGCACGAGATGATAGACGATAGAGGAATTATTAAGAAAAGTAGAACCAACAATGAGTAATCTAAATGCTGCTACTTGAATGAATTAGAAACCAATGGAAAATTCCATGAGAATGTATGCGTAAGGTGTATGTTTAGATATAGGATTATTCATATGTAATAAGAAAATAATGATTGTACTAAAAGGAAAAGTATGCTAGTATAAATCAATGTATATTTTCTAAGAATCTTATACAATTAAGGAATGATTTATGAAATTGATTGCAACATAATAGAGAAGAATTGGAGAATGAAACCATGAGTAAGATTCAGATGACGACCCCATTAGTAGAAATGGATGGAGATGAAATGACAAGAATTCTTTGGCAGATGATTAAGAAGGAATTATTACTTCCGTTTATTGATCTTAAGACAGAATATTATGACTTAGGACTTGCCAAACGAAATGAAACTAAAGATCAGATTACAGTAGATTCTGCCAATGCAACTTTAAAATACGGAGTAGCAGTTAAGTGTGCTACTATTACACCTAATGCAGCTAGAATGCCAGAATATAATCTGTCAGAAATGTGGAAAAGTCCTAACGGAACTATTCGTGCTATGTTAGATGGAACGGTATTTCGTGCCCCTATTCTAGTAAAAGGAATTGAACCATGTGTGAAAAATTGGAAATTGCCAATTACTTTAGCAAGACATGCATATGGAGATGTTTACAAGAATACAGAGATGAAAGTACCAAAAGGAAAGGCAGAACTGGTATTTACATTTGCAGATGGTACAGAATCTAGAGAATTAATTCATAATTTTGAAGGCGCAGGTATTTTACAAGGAGTTCATAATACTAATGAGTCTATTGAAAGTTTTGCAAGGGCTTGTTTTGAATTTGCCTTAGATTGTAAGCAAGATTTATGGTTTTCGACAAAAGATACTATTTCTAAGAAATATGACCATACTTTTAAAGATATATTTCAAGAGATTTATGAGAAGGAGTATGATGGTAAATTTCAAAAATTGGGAATTGAATATTTCTATACTTTGATTGATGATGCGGTGGCTCGCGTGATGAAACATGAGGGTGGATTTATTTGGGCTTGTAAGAATTATGATGGAGATGTAATGAGTGACATGGTATCCTCTGCTTTTGGTTCTCTTGCTATGATGACTTCTGTATTAGTATCTCCTACAGGTGTTTTTGAATACGAAGCAGCACATGGAACGGTACAACGTCATTATTACCAACACTTAGAAGGAAAAGAAACTTCTACTAATTCAGTAGCGACTATTTTTGCATGGACAGGAGCTTTGAAGAAGCGTGGAGAATTAGATGAGAACCAAGCATTGATTGCATTTGCAGATAAGTTAGAGAAGGCAACATTAAGTATCATAGAACAAGGAAAGATGACGAAAGATCTTGCGTTAATCACTTCTTTAAAAGAAGTAACAGTATTAAACAGCACAGATTTTATTAAGGCGATTCGTCAAGAATTAATGCAAACGTATGTGACTTTATGAGATGGAATCTTATGAGATAGCAATTGCAATCTTATGAAAAAAAGTGTATACTATACTACAGAAATATAGTGATAGAAAGAGCAGTAAGGATACTTAATATAAAGGAGATGACCAATAATGAGTAAGAAACCAACAGTTTTAATGATTTTAGATGGATACGGATTAAATGAAAATGATAAAGGGAATGCAGTGAACCTTGGTAAAACCCCTAATATGGATGAATTAATGAAGAATTCTCCGTTTGTAAAAGGAAATGCTAGTGGTATGGCAGTTGGACTTCCAGAGGGCCAAATGGGTAATTCAGAAGTTGGACATTTAAATATGGGTGCAGGAAGAATTGTATATCAAGAATTAACTAGAATCACCAAAGAGATTGATGAGGAGACTTTTTTTACCAATGAAGCATTGCTAGAAGCAGTAGATAACTGTAAGGCTAATGGCTCGGCACTTCATTGTTTTGGACTTCTTTCTGATGGAGGTGTACATAGTCATATTACACATTTATATGGAATCTTAGAATTGGCTAAGAGAAATAATTTATCGAAAGTATTTGTACATTGTTTCTTAGATGGTCGTGATACACCACCAGCTTCTGGAATTAATTTTGCTAAGGCGTTACAGGCAAAAATGGATGAATTAGGAGTGGGGGCTATTGCATCTGTAGAAGGACGTTACTATGCAATGGATCGTGATAATAATTATGATCGTGTACAGGTTGCTTATGATGCTATGGTAAATGGTATTGGAGTAGAAGCAAATTCTGGTGTTGAGGCTATACAAGCTTCTTATGATAATGAGAAAACAGATGAATTTGTTACACCAACTGTTATTGTAAAAGACGGTCAACCAATAGGACAAATAGCTGATAAAGATTCTGTGATTTTCTTTAACTTTAGACCAGATCGTGCAAGAGAAATCGCAAGAGCATTCTGTGATGATGAGTTCACAGGATTTGAACGTGGAGCACGTAAGGACTTAACCTTTGTATGTTTTTCGGATTATGATGGTACTATTCTCAATAAGAAAGTTGCATTCGTTAAAGTGGGAGTGGATAATACGTTTGGCGAGTGGTTAGCTGCTAACAATATGACACAGGCACGTATAGCGGAAACGGAGAAATATGCACACGTTACCTTTTTCTTCAACGGTGGTTTAGAAGAACCTAATAAAGGAGAAGAGCGTATTCTAGTTAATTCTCCTAAGGTGGCAACATATGATTTGAAACCGGAAATGAGTGCTTTTGAAGTGTGTGATAAGCTAGTAGAAGCGATTCTTTCTACGAAATACGATGTAATTATCATTAATTTTGCGAATCCAGATATGGTAGGTCATACAGGGATTGAAGATGCAGCGATTAAGGCAGTAGAAGTGGTAGATACTTGTGTAGGGCGTACTGTGGAAGCTTTGAAAAAGGTAGATGGTACTATGTTTATCTGTGCAGATCATGGGAATGTAGAACAACTTATTGATGAAGAAACAGGTGGAGCATTTACTGCACATACAACGAATGAAGTTCCATTTATTTTAGTGAATTATGATGCTGCATATACCTTGAGAGAAGGTGGTTGTTTAGCTGATATTATTCCAACACTAATTGAAGTAATGGGAAAAGAGCAACCATCTGAAATGACAGGAAAGTCTTTATTAGTGAAAAAGTAAGGAATGAGTTGTAGATTATTATAAAATGAATGATGCTAGATATTACCGTATACTTTAACTAAAATGTGTAAAAGTGGTAATTCTAGCATTTTTTATTCCTTCTTAAAAAATGGACAAAATGTAAAATATTTGATATAATATAAGCGTTAATTTAATTGTGATGGGGGTGAAGAATTGTCCACACGAAAATCAACTAAGAAAGAAAATAGCAATTATAAGGCTAGAAATCAAAAGAATCAAGTAACAGAAGAAGATACTAAAATGCAACGGGAAATCACTTTGGTATGTGTGTTTGCAGTAGCATTTTTAATCTTTTTAAGTAATTTTGGTGTGATTGGTACTGTTGGTAACCACTTAAGTAGCTTTATGTTTGGTTTAATAGGATTTATAGCTTATTTTTTACCAATTGTTTTAATATTTGGGGGAGCCTTTTATTTATCCAATCGATACAATCCAGTTGCTATGAGGAAGATGATTGCAGGACTTGTTTTATACATATTAATTGGTATGATTGCTGCATTATTCGCAGAGCCTATGGGAACTTTAGTAGAAAGTTCGGATAGTTTTACGAATAAGTTAGGGCGATTCTATGAGAATAGTAGTACGGATAAAAATGGTGGTGGTGTAATTTTATCCATGTTAGCATACGGTTGTATTGCAGCATTTGGTAAAGTGGGAACCTTCATTGTTATGTTATTAATAGGGTCAATTTCATTCATTTTGATTACGCAAAAGTCTATTATAAGATGGGTGAAAAGAGGCGGAACACAAGCGTATTATTCTGCCAAAGAAGAAGCTATTAGACAAAAAGAGCGAATGCAAGTTCGTAGAGAAGAAGAGCGAATCCTTAGAAAGCAAAGAATAATAGAGCAGGAGGAGCGAACTCTTAGCAAGCAAAGAATGATGGAGCAAGAGGAACAAACCATTAGTAAGAAGAAAGCAAAATCAATGATTGTTCCTCATATTAGTGAACAACCTGTTGTGAAAGAAGAGGAAGCTAGTAATTATCAGTATGATATGTATGAGTATATTCCGCAATTAGAGGAAGAGAAATCAGAGATTTCCTTCTTAGAAGAGCAACCAATGGAACAGATTCCACAAGTAGTAATGCCAGAGATTCCTATTATCATGGAAGAACCAACCGTGGAGCAACCTGTTATATCGCCTGTAATAGAGTTACCTTTGATAGAAGTGGCACAACCTATTACACCACCAGCAGTAGAACCGCCAAAACCTGTACAACAAGTAATGCCATCTGTATTACCTGCTAGAGAAACAAGTAAAGAGCCTGCTCAAAAATTAGTAAGAGAAGTAGTTCGAGAACCTATTAAGCCAGGGGATTACTCTAGTGAGTATCATTTTCCACCAATTAGCTTGTTAAAAGCTAGTGATCATTCGAATAACAAAGATGCTTCTAAGGTGTTAAAAGATACAGCAGTGCAATTAGAGAAAACGCTTTTAACATTTGGTGTAAAAGTAACGGTTACTGAGATTAGTCAAGGACCAACGGTTACTCGCTATGAATTACAACCAGAACTAGGAGTCAAGGTAAGTAAGATTGTAGGATTAGCAGATGACATTAAATTGAATCTTGCAGCTACAGACATAAGAATTGAAGCTCCTATTCCAGGAAAAGCGGCAGTGGGAATAGAAGTTCCTAATAAAGAGAATAGCTTAGTAGTATTAAGAGATTTATTGGAAACTGATGAATTTACTAATTTTGATTCCAAACTTGCCTTTGCGGTAGGGAAAGATATTGGCGGTAAAACAGTGGTGTCTGATATTGCCAAAATGCCACATATGTTAGTGGCAGGATCTACTGGTTCGGGAAAGTCTGTTTGTATTAATACGCTGATTATGAGTGTATTGTATAAAGCTCATCCTGATGATGTAAAGTTAATTATGATAGATCCGAAAGTAGTAGAATTAAGTGTATACAATGGAATTCCTCACTTATTAATTCCAGTTGTAACAGATCCTAAGAAAGCAGCAGGTGCTCTTCACTGGGGAGTGGCAGAAATGACAGATCGCTATAAGAAATTTGCTGATTTTAACGTAAGAGATTTAAAAAGTTATAATGAGAATGTGGCAGGTACCATGGATGATTTTACAGGGGAAATTTATCAGAAATTACCACAGATTATTATTATTGTAGATGAATTAGCAGATTTAATGATGGTAGCACCAGGGGAAGTAGAATCTTCTATTTGTAGATTGGCACAATTAGCAAGAGCGGCAGGAATTCATTTGATTATTGCAACTCAAAGACCTTCTGTAGATGTTATTACAGGATTAATTAAGGCAAATATGCCAAGTAGAGTAGCGTTTGCCGTATCTAGTGGTGTAGATTCACGTACGATTCTTGATATGAATGGGGCTGAAAAATTACTTGGAAAAGGCGATATGTTATTCTATCCACAAGGGTATAGTAAACCTGGAAGAGTACAAGGGGCATTTGTATCCGATAAGGAAGTTTCTGCTGTAGTTAATTTTCTTAAGAATCAAACTATTGGAAATGTATATAATGAAGAGGTCACTTCGAAAATTGAATTAAGTACGGTAGAGGCAAGTGGTGCTAGTAATGGAGGAACT
>JAWXVF010000013.1:0-33813 GCA_044425555.1 Eubacteriales bacterium | reverse complement strand
TATTCAATCTTATGTTGCAAGAGATGCAATTGGAGAGGAAGTATATGCTGATTTCAAGAAATACGATATTGGAGATATTGTAGGTATTGAAGGAGAAGTATTTCGTACTCAAAAAGGAGAAATGTCGATCCATGCTGCAAAAGTAAAACTTTTAACGAAAAGTTTGCAGATTCTTCCAGAGAAATTTCATGGATTAACAGACACGGATGTACGCTATCGTCAACGTTATGTAGATTTAATTATGAACAAGGAATCTAGGGATGTATTTGTAAAAAGGTCTAAGATTATCACTGCAATTCGTAATTACCTTGATAAAGAGAACTTTATTGAAGTGGAAACTCCAGTTTTAGTACAAAATGCAGGCGGGGCGGCTGCTCGTCCTTTTGAAACTCATTTTAATGCCTTAGATGAGGAGGTAAAGCTTAGAATTTCTTTGGAATTATATTTAAAAAGATTGATTGTAGGTGGATTAGAACGTGTCTATGAAATTGGACGAGTATTTCGTAATGAAGGAACAGATACAAGACATAATCCTGAATTTACCTTAATGGAGTTATACCAAGCTTATACAGATTATGAAGGGATGATGGATTTGAGTGAGAATCTTTATCGCCATGTAGCACAAGAAGTATTAGGTACAACGCAAGTTTTGTATGGCGATGTGGTGATTGATTTAGGCAAACCATTTGAGCGACTTACCATGGTAGAAGCTGTGAAAAAGTATGGGAAAGTGGATTTTGATACCATTCAAACTACAGAAGAAGCTAAGATATTAGCGAAAGAGCATCGTATAGAATTTGAAGAACGTCACAAAAAGGGAGATATTCTAAGTTTATTCTTTGAAGAATATGTGGAAGATCACTTAATTCAGCCAACATTTATTATGGATCATCCTGTTGAAACTTCACCCTTGACGAAGAAAAAGCCAAGTAATCCAGAGTATACAGAACGTTTTGAATTATTTATTACAGGTCGTGAAATGGCAAATGCTTACTCAGAATTAAATGATCCAATTGATCAAAGAGAACGTTTTATGGCGCAGGAAGAATTAAAAGCACAAGGGGATGAAGAAGCCAATAGTGTTGATGAAGACTTCTTAAATGCCCTTGAAATCGGTATGCCACCAACGGGTGGTATTGGATTTGGTATTGATCGTATGGTGATGTTATTGACGAATGCACCTGCAATACGTGATGTCTTGCTATTCCCAACGATGAAGACGCTAGGTGGAAATACTGCATCTAAGAGTACGGCAGAAACTGTACAAAAGACGGAAGCTGTGGTACCTAAAGCGTTTGATTTTTCGAAGGTGAAAATTGAACCATTGTTCGAAGATATGGTAGATTTTGAAACATTTACAAAATCAGATTTTAGAGCGGTTAAAGTAAAAGAGTGTGAAGCAGTGCCAAAAAGTAAGAAGCTTTTAAAATTTGTTTTAGAGGATGGTTCCAATGAAGAACGTGTAATTCTAAGTGGTATTCACGAATATTACGAGCCTGAAGAACTAGTTGGAAAAACATTAATAGCGATTACAAACTTACCACCAAGACCAATGATGGGGATTTTGTCATGTGGTATGATCATCTCAGCGGTACACGAAGAAGATGGTCGGGAAGGACTGAATGTTCTTATGGTAGATGATAGAATTCCGGCAGGAGCTAAGTTATATTAAAGGATGCCTTTGCACATAGTATAAGTAGATTATATAATGATTGTTCGGAGGTCTAAAGTCATGACGAATAGATATGTAGAATCAAGTAATCAAAAATATACTTTTTGGATTACCATACTAGTAGGACTTACCACTTATTTATACTTGTTCACGAATAACCTGAATAATTATGACAATATGGAAGTGACTCCAGAAGGTGTAGGCACAGGTTTAACATCAGGACGTTGGTTCTTAATGGTGGTAGCTAAATTTATAGAGGTGATATGGGGTGGTACATATAATGTCCCTCTTTTTAATGGATTAGTAACAATAGTTGTACTAGCGGTATCTTCTTGTGTGCTGATTAGAGTATTAGAGATTGGAAATCCATATTTATGCTCCTTGATAGGTGTGATTACAGTTGTGTATCCTACAATTGCTGCGAGTATGTTATTTTCTTACACAGTAGGTTATTACGCATTTGCTATTAGTTTTATGGTGTTTGGTATTGCATTTATAAAATATGGAAAATGGTATACATTATTGGCTGGAGCATTTTTTATGTGTTGCTCTCTTGGTATTTATCAAGGATATCTGCCATATGCAATTGGAATTATGGTTATTGTCCTAATGAAAATGTGTATGGATGAGAGAAGATCTTTTCAAGAGATATTTTATAAGGGAATGCAGATGGTTATAGCATTAGTGGTTAGCTACGTAATGTACCGAGTAATCTTAGAAGTTTGTTTGTGGATGAAAGGTGAACAATTAAGCCAGTATAAAGGCGTGGATCATATGGGTGTAATTGATACGACTTCTATTTGGGAGCAGATCACATCCATTTATCATTCTATGATATGGATTACTTATACCAATTATGCTTCTCTTAGTGGAACGGTTATGGTACGTATGGGATATGTGATGATGTATGCATTGATTATAGGAAGTACTTGTTGTTTGTGGAAGACGAAATGGAAGAAGAAAGAAGAGCGATTAAAAGGATGCTTATTTCTGCTATTGTTACTCTTATTTCCTATTGCTGTTAATTTTATGATGATTATGGTATCAGAAGGAATTTATGTATTAATGCAATTAGGTTTTGTAACGATTTTTTATTTGGGAATTGTGGTGGTGGATTCACTGGTGAATCGTACAAGTTCTTTTGAAACTATATGGCAAAAAAAAAGAAAGGAATACATTCTTTTTCTAACTGTTTTCACAATAAGCGTAACAGGTTTGAATTATGCTTGGCAGTCAAATGTAAATTATAGAGCGTTGTATTATAGTAATAGACAAGTGGAACATTATTATGATTTGCTGTATACACGAATTAAGATGAGCGAAGGATATTCTAAAGAGAAAAGAATCTACTTTATTGGAACAACAATTATTGATCCGACGCTTCATTCGCCCTCATGGGAGTATCCTTTTGAGTATGTAGGAAATACGATGACTATTAATGATTATTCAAGAGAAAAAGCGATTGCTCATTATCTAGGGTATGAATATGAGAGGATATCGTATGCACTTTATGAAACATATGAATCAAAGATTAAGAGCATGAACACGTATCCAGATGATTTTAGTATTTTGGTAATAGATGATGTGGTTTTAGTGAGATTAGAATAAGTGGATGGAGTGAGTAGTGTGACTGAGAAAACGGCTTGGTCATTAATATGGAAAAGAGAGTTCTGCAAACACGTTGTTTGTGGGACTTTTTGTATTGGTTTGTAATAACTTGTCACATAAGAAAAATTAGGTTATAATATAATACAATGTATAGTAGTTTAGTGTGAATTGGAAAAGGAGAAATTGTTTTGAGGCGCATGAATAAGAATTATTCCATTTATGTAATACCTATACTTGTTTTATCTTGTGCTATTTGGGGTTATGGTATTTTTCAAGAGCAATTATATAGATGGCAAGTGGAACATTCGTATGAGACGATGGAATTATCAGCGAATGAGCATTTAAAAACGTTTGCATTAACTCTAGAAGCTCCTTTTAGCTTATTAGAGAATCTTGCAAGAGACCCGTCCTTTGGTGATGTGGATATGTCACAAGAAACTATTTATAAGAAGCTAAATGATCTAACAGAGTATTCTTGCATGAGTAATGTGACTTTTATAAATATGCAAGGAAGAGAATTAACGGTAAATGGTATTTGGGTAGATTTTGAGTTAGTAAATACAGAAGAGATTCTAACAAAATCAAATCGCTATGTAAAGAGAATTAAGTCAAAAGGAAGCCTATATGATGAACAGTTTTTATTAAGCCAACCAGTGTATAATGAGGGGGAACAAGTAGGTGTTATTGTAGGTGTATGTGATAATGAGGAATTTGCACCAATTTTTTCGGATATACATAGTGATATTTCCGATAGTTCTACATTTTGTATATTAAATACGCAGGGAGAAGTATTGGTATACGATATAAATAACAGATATATGAACGTAACAGAGGAATTTTTTAGTATACCTGTAAATATTGATCAGTCGATACAACAGTTGATTGTAGAAAGGGATGAGCAACTAAAGTTAGGGGAAGAAGTATTTTTTCCTTATACAAAAGCAGGGAAAGATTATTATATCTATGTAGTGCTAGTTCAGATGGAGAATTTTGAGACGAATTCTTGGTATTTAGCAGAAATTCTAGATGGTAATTATATTAAGGAGAGTTTGAGATACTTAAATATATTTTCTGTCTGTATTACAATTGCATTAGCAATGTTAACGATTATTATATGGATTGGTGTATATAAGTGGCAGATTATGCAGATGGAGTACCAATTAATTGTAGATGGATTGCAAGGAGGAGTAAGAAAGTTTACTTTAGGGAATGAATATGGTGTGGAGCATATGAGTCGAGGGGTTGAGAGACTGATAGGGTACTCTCACAGAGAGGTTCTTCGTAACATAGATACTATTTACGCTTCTGTGATTCATGAGGAAGATAGAGAAGTATTTGAAGAAACGTTAGAGTATTTGACCGTTCATATGGCAACTAAGCGAATTGAATATCGGATTTTACAAAGAAGTGGAGATTGGATATGGGTTTCTGATACGATTACTTCTTCGCATTCTATGAATGGAAAAGTGTCTGCATATGGGGTTGTTACGAATATTAATGAATTAAAGATGTCAGATCACTATTTGAATAGTTTAATGGAATCTATTCCAGGGGGAATTATTATATTTGATGTAACGAATGATTATAAGACTATTGAAGTTACTTTCTTTAATCATATGATGTGTGAGATGTTAGGATTTAAACAAGAAGAATTTGTAGAGATGTTTGCTAAAGATGCAAGGGAGATTATTTATAAAGAAGATTTCCCTCTTGTACAAGTAAAGTTTCGTCATGTGGTAGAAGGAGCAGAAACCGAAGAATGTATTTATCGTTCTATTACGAAGACGGGAGTGAAGTGGATTCGTGCCACAACAAAAGTAATTAGTCGTAATCAAAATAACATTAAGGTGTATGCAGTTTTAATTGATGTAGATAAACAAATGCAAATGGAACTATCTTTGAAGAAGCAACGATATTATCAAGAATTAATTGATGAATCTCTATCAGCAGCTACATTGATTACGGCATTTGATCCTCAGAGGACTTTGTTATATATTTCCAAAAATATTTATCGATTATTGGGATATAATCAAGAAGAATTTCAAAAGGTGTATAAGAAACATTATGTAGATTTAATACATCCTATGGAATTAAAGAGAATTAATAATCTAAAACGCCTTTACACAGAACGTGAAGTGGAGTCTTATGAAATAGAGTTTCGTGTAAAACATAAAGAGGGACATTATATCTGGTTGGCTGAAAAGGCAAGATTAATTGAAGATGATCAGGGGCGAATGGCACATTTGTTAGTGGCATATGATGTGACAGAAAGTAAAAGAAATCAAGAAGAATTATTAATTCGAGAAGAGGAATTTCGTATTGCTTCCTTGCAGAATAATAAGATTGTGTATCGTTATAATTTGTCTGAGAATATTATTCAAGTCTCCAAGGAAGTGGTTGATCGAATTGGATTAAGCCAATATCAAGAGAATATTCCAGAGAGTATAATGGAAGCACAGATTATTCATGAAGATAGTATAGAAGCATTTGTTACATTTTTTGATAAGATAAAAGCGAAGCAAGTAATGGGAGTAGCGGAATGTGCCTTCTTAACAGTGGATGGAGCCAAAAAATGGTATCGTTTACGATTTACTATTGTAAGTAGCGTAAATGATCGGCCAACACATGCTATTATATCAGCAGTGGATATTACGGATATAAAAGAAATGCAAAAAGAGTATGAAGAATTATTAGAACATGAAAAAATGGCTGAGGAAAGAGAGGATAATGTGACTATACAAGCCTTTCGTTATTACGTTAAGGATAGAAAGATTAATCTAAGAGGTGAAGAAAAGAAACGATTGGGAGTTGCAGAAGGAGATTTATTAACGATTGAGCAGATGAAAGATCTGGGCATAATATTAGAGGAAAATACGGAAGTGTATGAGAGGTTATTTCAACAGATTCATATGGGGGAATCCAATGGTTCGGCAGATTATCAGATTTGCTATACTACAGGAGAGTGGCATCGAGAGGTTGTAAAATTCACTACGGTATTTGACCGAGATGGAAATTCAGACTATGCAATTTTGACCATAGAAGAGGCTGAGTAGAACGATTATAAATTGAAGAAGTGACTAGGTGTAAGTAGCATTAGTAAAAGAGGAAGGGGATGGAGATATGCGAGTTGGAATGGGATATGATGTACATAGATTGGTAGAAGGTAGATTGCTCATACTAGGAGGGGTAACGATACCATACGAAAAAGGATTGTTAGGACATTCAGATGCGGATGTACTTATTCATGCCATTATGGATGCTATTTTAGGAGCTACTGCACTAGGAGATATAGGAACACATTTTCCAGATACAGATACTAAGTACAAAGGTATTTCTAGTATTCTGTTATTAGAATATGTAAGGGAACTCATAGAAGCAAATGGTTTTATAATGGGTAATATAGATGCCACAATTATTGCACAAGAACCTAAGATGAAGCCCTATATTGATCAGATGCGAATAGCAATTGCCCATGCGTTAAAAATCTCTAAAGACTGTGTAAATGTAAAAGCGACTACAGAAGAGGGGTTGGGTTTTACTGGATCTAAGGAGGGGATAGCCTCTCAAGCTATATGCATGGTATTCTATCGGAAGGATACGAGAGGAGAAGGGGAATGAAAGAAAGGCGATTAGAACATCTAGATATGGCTAAGGGTATTGGAATGGTCTTAGTGGTACTAGGGCATTCTACGTACATGAGTGATTCGTGGCAAGTCTGGATTATTTCTTTTCATATGCCACTCTTCTTCGTAATAGCAGGTATGTTGATGCGATATCATAGAGAGGAAGAAAAGCCTTTTGGTAGGGCGGTTTCTAAGCGCTGTAAGAAGCTATTGCCAGTGTATTTGCTATTTTCGCTAGTAAATCTCTTTTTTTTAAGTCAATTACCAATTGAATACATGGAAAATGGAGATAGGACAAGATACTTAATCAAACAAATAATTCAGGTGATTACATTAAGCGGAATTTCTGTGTTGTGGTTCTTAGGGACATTGTTGATTAGTGAGATAGTATTTTTGTTCTTGTTAAAAGGGAAATCGTGTGTTAGAGAGAAGGGGGAACATTTTTATATACTATGTATTAGTGTAATAATGATTCTGTTGATGCATGTGATACCATTAGTTGAGTTATCATTTATGGAACCTGCAACATATGGAGCATACGTAGTAGAAAATATAGTTACCGTAATCTTTCGTGTCATAGTGGCAATTTTGTTCCTTAGTATAGGATATGGAATGCAACTAGGACGAGAAAAAATAAAATTAAACCGAGTAATTACTGGGTGTTTGTGTATCTTATGTTTTATCTATACTATTTTTATAACACCTAAGAATGGAGGTGTAGATATGAATCTACTGCTTTTTAGAAAGGTAGGGTGGTATATAGCAAATGCTTTTATTGGAACGCTAGCTGTGCTGTTGCTTTGTGATATGTTACGAGATACAGAGAATTTATTATGTAAGGGTGTGAAGTACATTGGAAGGAATTCTTTGATTATTATGTTAACTCATACAGATGCTAGAGTATTGCTGTTAGCCATGATTATAGAACAAGTACTAAGAGCTAGAATAGGGTATGAATTAGTCTTTATGAAACCTGTCATAGTACTTTCTGTGGTATTTATGGTAGAAATACTGATAATAGAAGTAGTAAATCGTTATGTTCCCTTTTTAAATGGGAGAAATAAAATTCACATGAAAAAAGGTTGACATAGTCAATCTTTTTGCTTTTTGTGAATAAATATGATAAAGTAAAGAGGTAAAGTAGAAAGTAGGAGTATCAAATGGGATTTTTTAGTAGAATTAAGGAAGAAATCAAGGTGATACGGGAGCGTGACCCAGCAATTCACTCTTCTATGGAGGTTTTTTTATATCCGAGTTTTAAAGCGATGATATATTATCGTTTTGCGCACAAGCTATATGGACGAAGGTATTACTTTTTAGCAAGATGGATATCACAAAAATGCGTTCGAAAAACAGGAATTGAGATCCATCCAGGAGCAAAGATAGGAAAAGGCTTTTTCATTGATCATGGGAACGGAGTCATTATTGGAGAAACAGCTATTATTGGAAATAATGTTACTTTATATCAAGGAGTGACCCTAGGAGGAACAGGCAAGGAACAAGGGAAGCGCCACCCTACGATTGAAGATAATGTGATGATTAGTGCGGGAGCAAAAGTACTAGGTTCTTTTACAATTGGAGAGAATTCTAAGATAGGAGCAGGCAGTGTAGTCTTAGAGGCAGTACCTCCTAATTCGACAGTAGTAGGAGTTCCAGGACGAGTGGTGAGACGTTATAACGAACAGATGCCAAGGGAAGATATGTGTCAAGTAGATTTGCCAGATCCAGTACAAGAAGACATCTGTGCATTGCAAAAGGCTAATACAGCCTTTGTAAATCGCTTTATAGAATTAGAAGAAGAAGTGAAACGATTACACAGGCATCATACGAAACAGCAAAAGATAGAGAAGAAGGAATACAAGGAATAAGAGAATTTAGGAAGAAAGAGATAGGAAGAAAGAGATAGGAAGAAAGAGATAGGAAGAAAGAGATGAAAGTATATAATACAATAACGAAGCAAAAAGAAGAATTTATTCCAATTGAAGAAGGAAAAGTAAGTATTTATGTATGTGGACCAACTGTATATAATCTGATTCATATTGGAAATGCTCGTCCTATGATTGTCTTTGATACCGTTCGTAGATATATGGAGTATAAAGGGCTAGAAGTAAATTACGTATCAAACTTTACCGATATTGATGATAAGATTATTAAAAAGGCAGTAGAAGAGGGCGTTGATGCCGATGAAGTGGCAAAGCGTTATATAGAAGAATGTAAGAAGGATATGAAGGACTTGAATGTAAAGCCTGCTACAACACATCCTCTTGCAACAGAAGAAATCGCTGGTATGTTAGAAATGATTACAATCTTAATTGAAAAAGAACATGCTTACGTTGCAGAAGATGGAACGGTGTATTTTAGTACAAAAAGTTTTTCGGAATATGGGAAATTATCGCACAAGAACCTAGAAGATTTGCAAGGTGGAAATCGTTCGTTATTAGTATCAGGTGCAGAGCAAAAAAGAGATAGTTTTGATTTTGTCTTATGGAAGCCGAAAAAGGAGAAGGAACCATATTGGGATTCACCATGGTGTAAAGGTCGCCCAGGATGGCATATTGAATGTTCTGTTATGAGCAAGCGTTATTTAGGAGATTCTATTGACATTCATGCAGGTGGAGAAGATCTTGTATTTCCTCACCATGAAAATGAAATTGCTCAAAGTGAAGCAGCTAATGGAGTGCCATTTGCAAAATATTGGATGCACAATGCTTTTTTAAATATTGAGAATAAGAAGATGAGTAAGTCCTTAGGTAACTTTTTTACAGTACGTGATATTAGTGAGAAATACGATCTACAAGTGTTACGCTTTTTTATGTTATCGGCTCACTATAGAAGCCCTTTAAATTTTAGTGGGGAATTGATGGAATCTGCTAAGACGGGATTAGATCGTATAAGAACTTCTGTGGCTAATGTAAAGTATTTAAGGGAGCATACACAAGTGTCTACTGTATTGTTGGAAGAACAATCATTATTAGAACAGGCAAAAGTATACCTACAAAAGTATGAACAAGCTATGGAAGATGATTTTAACACCGCAGATGGAATATCGGTCATTTTTGAATTAGTGAAATTTGTCAATTCTAATACAAGTAATCACTCTTCTAAAGAGTATTTAGAAGAGTTGTTACAACAACTGCTTCTAATGACAGATATTTGTGGAATTATAGTAGAAGAAGAACAAGAAATCTTAGCAGAAGAGATTGAAGGATTAATTGAAGAACGACAACTTGCAAGAAAAGAAAAGAATTTTGCAAGAGCAGATGAAATTCGTGACTTATTATTAGAGAAACAAATTGTATTAGAAGATACTAGAGAAGGTGTAAAATGGAAAAAAGCGTAGACTTTATTGATAGTATACGCAGTCAATTTGATTGTAGGGAAAATGATATTAAGACATATTCTCCACTTGTACTTGCCTACATAGGTGATGGAGTATACGAATTAGTCATTCGTACTATTTTAATTGAGAATGGAAATTGTGCTCCTAATACGTTGCATAAGATTGCAACAAAATATGTAAATGCCAAAACACAAGCGAAGTTAATAACGAGACTACAAGAAGAATTAACGGATGAAGAAATGATAATCTATAGAAGAGGGAGAAATGCTAAATCGCATACAAGTGCTAAAAATGCTTCTATTACAGATTATAGAAAGGCTACAGGTTTAGAAGCATTGATAGGTTATTTGTATTTGACGAATCAGCAAGATAGAATGTTAACTTTAATTCAATTAGGATTAGAGGTGATGGAAGAAGAAGTGGGAGTGATTAACCACCATAGGAAGAAGGAATAATATGGGATATGAAGAATTAACAATTGAGGGACGACACGCAGTAATGGAGGCTTTTCGCTCTGGAAAACCTATCGATAAGCTATTTATTTTGGATGGTTGCCAAGATGGACCCATTACCTCTATTAAGAGAGAAGCTAGAAAGCATGATACTATTATCAAATATGTGGAGAGAGAACGTTTAGACCAATTGTCAGAAACGAAGAAGCATCAAGGTGTTATTGCTTATGCAGCGGCCTATGAGTATGTGGAAGTGGAGGATATTTTAACTATAGCAAGAGAAAAAAAAGAAGATCCCTTTCTCTTTTTGTTAGACAATATAGAAGATCCCCACAACCTAGGAGCTATTATCAGAACGGCTAATCTAGCAGGAGTACATGGGGTGATTATTCCAAAGAATCGAGCAGTGGGATTAACGGCAACTGTTGCAAGAACTTCAGCAGGGGCGCTAAATTATACACCAGTAGCCAAAGTAATCAATCTTTCCAAAACTATTGAAGACTTGAAGAAAAAAGGAATGTGGTTTGTATGTGCAGATATGAATGGTACTACAATGTACCAATTAAATCTAACAGGTCCTATAGGAATGGTGATTGGTAGCGAAGGAGAAGGCGTGGGGCGTTTGGTGAAGGAAAAGTGTGACTATGTTGCTTCTATTCCTATGAAGGGAGAGATAGATTCGCTAAATGCTTCTGTGGCAGCAGGTGTCTTAGCCTATGAAATAGTAAGGCAACGTTTATAGAAAGATAGGTGTTGATGGAATCTTATAAAGATTTTGAAGACGAAGAGTTAATCTTATGCTTACGAGATGGAGAAGAAGGCATAACAGATTATATTATGGATAAGTATAAGAATCTAGTGAAAAAGAAGGCGCAATCTATGTATATCTTAGGTGGCGACAACGATGATTTAATTCAAGAAGGTATGATTGGATTATTTCAAGCTATACGTGATTACGATGCAGGGCGAGATGCTAGTTTCTATACTTTTGCAAACTTATGTATTACTAGAAAAATATATACAGCAGTGCAAGCTTCTAATCGGCTAAAACATGAACCATTAAATACATCTATTTCGCTACAAATGGATCTAAAAGAAGAGGGGGAATTAGGAGGGGATTCCTCTAGGAATCTAATGAATGCTTTAGCTGATTATGACATTAGAAATCCAGAGGATCTAATAGTAGACCAAGAAAGTGTAGCGAGGATTGAAGAATTGATTGCTAAGGAATTAAGTGGTTTTGAAAAACAAGTATTAGAATTGCATCTTACAGGTATGACCTACACAGAGATTGCAAAAGTACTAAACAAAGATGTAAAAGCTACGGATAATGCCTTACAGCGATTAAAGGGGAAATTGAAAAAAGTACTATAATTCTTGACAAGGTTATTTTGTGTATGGTATAATACCACCGTTACACAATAATGCTGGCATGGCACAGGTGGTAGCGCACCTCATTGGTAGTGAGGAGGTCACGGGTTCGACTCCCGTTGCTAGCTTTTTATAGTAGAACTTTGCATAGCCCTTTGTAGATTGAACCTGCAATGGGCTATTCTTAACAAATTGGCAAATAGGAGGAAGACATATGAATTATACTATTGAGAATGAGAAGATACAGCTTACTATAAACAGTATAGGTGCAGAATTAATTTCTTTGCAGTCTCGTACCACAGGTCAAGAGTATATGTGGAGTGGTGATCCTACATATTGGGGGCGTACTTCTCCATTGTTATTCCCTTTTATTGGAGGACTGCAGGGTGGAACGTATACATATGATGGAATTGCCTATAAAATGGCAAAACATGGATTCTTAAGAGATGCTCCATTTGAGCTTGTAAAACAGACCCAAGAGGAACTTTGGTTTGTAACAAGATCTAATGAAGAAACTTTAAAATCCTATCCGTTTGCATATGAGTTAGAGGTAGGATATTGGTTGCGAGGGGAATCTGTAGATGTAATCTGGAAGATTCACAATAAGGGTGATAAGATGATGGAATACTCTATAGGTGGGCATCCGGCATTTAAGTGTCCTCTCCACGAGAATGAAGAGAGAACAGCATACTCTTTGCAGTTTAAGAGAAAGTCTACTCTGGAACAAACACCAGTTACGAAGGCTGGATTTGCTGCACAAGAACCAGTAACCATCACGTTAGATCAAGAGAGAATTCCTTTAAAAGACAATATCTTTGCCGAAGATGCTTTGATTTTTGAGAATTATCAAGTAAGTGAAATATCGTTAGTGGATTCTAGGAATCAGCCTTATATTGCGATGGCTTGTGATACGCCAGTGTTAGCTGTTTGGTCCTTAGCAGAGAAAGAAGCACAATTTGTCTGTTTCGAACCTTGGTACGGCTTGTGCGATGTGGAAGGAATTCATGTTCCTCTACAAGAGAGAAAGTGGATGAATCATCTTCAAGCAGGTGAGGTGGAGGTCAAACAATATACCATTCATATATTATAAAATTCAGGGTATTGACAAACCCTTGCTTCATCGTTATAATATTACAAGTATGGTTAGGAGTTAGATATGTTAGTGAATTTAACAGATGTGTTTACAACTGCGGATAAGATAAGCGTATACCATTATCTTATAGAACAAGAGATTATAACAATTGAGCGTCAAGCATTTTCAGTGCAGATGGATAATCCCATTGTAATTACAGCCAAGAATCTAGAGAAAGATAAGGCTATAGTAGAAGGGCTTGGTAGAATTGTAGTTCGTATGAATTGTGACCGTTGTTTAGAAGAAGTGGAACATACCTTGGATATTTCATTTTGTAGGAGGGTGAATGCACCAGATTTTATACAAGAGGAAGAAGAGGAAGAAGACACATTTTTAGAAGGTTATTCACTTAATATTGAGAACTTGGTTAACAATGAAATCTTAATAAATTGGCCGACAAAAGTATTGTGCAAAGAGACTTGCAGAGGAATTTGTAAATCTTGTGGTCAAGACTTGAATCAAGGAACGTGTACGTGCGATACCTTTGTTCCAGACCCAAGAATGGCTGGTATTATAGATATTTTTACTGCAAATAATAAGGAGGTGTAACAAGATGTCAATTTGTCCAAAGAATAAATCTTCAAAGGGTAGAAGAGATAAGAGAAGAGCAAACTGGAAGATGAGTGCTCCTACATTAGTAAAATGTAGTAAGTGTAGCGAGCTAATGATGCCACATAGAGTATGCAAAGCTTGTGGTTCTTATAACAAAAAAGAAATTATCGCTGTAGACAAATAGTGAGCGAAAGACACTTAATGCAAATTCATGTATTAGGTGTCTTTTTTTATTTATTTTACTTGCAATTCTAATACTGCTCTAGTATAGTTAAAGTATATCGCTTAAATTAAAGTAGTAGGAATTGGTAAGGAAAGAACGGTGAATAAAATGGCAGATATGGTTAATGTTGCAATTGATGTAATGGGAGGCGATAATGCTCCAATAGAGCCTGTGAAAGGTGCAATTTCAGCTTTGAAAGAAGATAATTTAGTGAAAGTTACTTTGTTGGGGCATCAAGAAGTGATTCAGGAAGAATTACGAAAGTATTCTTATGATGAAAAACGTGTAACTATTGTAGATGCTAGAGATGTAATTGAAACAGCAGAACCACCAGTGGTTGCCATTCGTACTAAGAAGGACTCATCCATTGTAAAGGGGATGAATTTAGTAAAAGAAGGTACTTGTGATGGATTTGTGTCAGCAGGGAGTACGGGTGCAGTTTTAGTAGGAGGACAAGTAATTGTTGGAAGAATTAAAGGGGTGGAGAGACCTCCTTTAGCACCTTTGATTCCCACAGAGAATGGAGTGTCACTACTAGTAGATTGTGGAGCGAACGTGGATGCTAGAGCATCGCATTTAGTGCAATTTGCTAAAATGGGTTCTATTTATATGAAGCACATTGTAGGCATTGAGAATCCACGAGTAGGAATCATTAATAATGGTGCAGAAGAAGAAAAGGGTAATGCTTTAGTGAAAGAAACTTTTCCGAAGTTAAAAGAGTGTAAGGACCTTAATTTTATTGGTAGTGTAGAAGCAAGAGAGATACCTTCTGGATATGCAGATGTAATTGTCTGTGAGGCATTTGTAGGGAACGTGGTATTGAAGTTATACGAAGGCACTGGAGTAACTGTATTAGAGATGGTGAAAAAAGCTATGAGAGCATCCTTAAAGAGTAAAATAGGTGGATTATTGGTAAAAGCAGATTTGAAAGAAACAATGAAAGCTTTTGAGCTAGATCAGTATGGTGGTGCCCCTTTGCTTGGATTAAATGGACTAGTAGTTAAGACTCATGGAAGTGCTAAGTCGGTGGAGATTAAAAATTCTGTGTTACAGTGTGTAAGATTTAAAAGAGAAGATATGGTTGGAAAAATAAGAGAACAATTATCGCTAGAAGTGTAATTGATGGATGAAGTAGAGAGAATGTGGAGAATAGAGTAGAATTATGAATAATAATGATAAAGAATTGTTACAACAATTAGAGAAAAAGATTGGTTACCATTTTCAAGATTATTCGTTGCTAAAACAAGCTTTGACACATAGTTCCTATGCTAATGAAAAGAAAATTCAAAAGCTCAAAGATTATGAACGAATGGAATTCTTAGGAGATGCCGTATTAGAATTGGTAACAAGTGAGTATTTATATTTGGAAAATACAAATCGTCTAGAAGGAGAAATGACCAAGTTACGCTCTACTTATGTATGTGAGCCTGCATTGGCATTTTGTGCCAGAGAAATAGCATTAGGGCAATTTATCTATTGTGGTAAAGGAGAGAGTAGAACAGGTGGAAAAGATCGGGATTCTATATTATCAGATTGTATGGAAGCCATTATTGGAGCTATTTACTTAGACGGTGGATTAGAACAAGCCAAGAAGTTTATACATCGTGGGATTTTAACAGATTTAGAAAATAAAAGATTGTTTTATGATAGCAAGTCATCACTACAAGAGATGGTACAAGGAAAAAGGAAACAACCAATTGCTTACCGTTTAACAGGGGAGAGTGGACCTGAGCATGAGAAGTGTTTTCAGGTAGAAGTATTAGTAGGAGACGTTGTAGTAGGAAGTGGTAGTGGTAAAAGTAAGAAAATAGCGGAGCAAAATGCTGCATACCAAGCTATCTTACAATTAAAGAAAGAGAAAGCGTAAGGATTTGTATTGTAGATTGTTTACGAGAAATATAGAAAGAGGAGCTTATGTATTTAAAAAGTATAGAAGTGCATGGTTTTAAATCATTTGCAGATAAGATTAATTTTAAATTCCATAATGGAATTACAGGAATTGTAGGACCAAATGGGAGTGGAAAAAGTAATGTGGCAGATGCGGTAAGATGGGTACTTGGCGAACAACGTATTCGTCAATTACGTGGTGCATCTATGCAAGATGTAATCTTCTCAGGAACAGAAAGTCGTAAGCCTATAGGATATGCTTATGTGGCAATTACCTTAGATAATAGTGATCATCAATTACCTATTGATTATAATGAGGTGAAAATTGCTCGGAGAATCTATCGTTCAGGAGAAAGTGAATATCTATTAAATGGATCAGTTTGTCGATTAAAAGATGTTAATGAATTATTCTATGATACTGGAATTGGAAAAGAAGGGTATTCCATTATTGGACAGGGTCAGATTGATAAAATATTAAGTGGAAAGCCAGAGGAACGTCGAGAATTATTTGATGAAGCCGCTGGTATTGTTACGTTTAAAAAGAGAAAAGTAGAATCACAGAAAAAGTTAGAAGCGGGAAAACAAGACTTATTAAGAGTGCAAGATATTTTAGGAGAATTGGAAAAACAAGTAGGTCCGTTAGAAAAGCAAGCCGAAACGGCTAAACAATATCTAAAAAAGAGAGAATCATTAAAGTTTTATGATGTGAATAAATTTTTACTAGAGAATCAATCTATTAAGCAACAATTAGAGGAGGTAACACAGAACCATAAGATTGCCACGTATGACCTTACTACGTCCAATAACCAACATAATCGTATGAAAGAAGAGTACGAAGAAGTAGCTACACAATTAGAAACATTGGAACTAGCCATTGAAGAAGCAAGAGGTACCTTAACAAATACGAGTGTTTTACGCGGGAAGTTAGAAGGGGAAATCAATGTCTTAAAAGAGCAGATGAAGTCTATTGGTGATAGCGAAAGTAATCAGAAGAATAGATTACAGGCTATTTCGAATCATATTATAGGAAAAGAAGAAGAGAAATCAGCGATTCTAATAGAGAAAAGAATCATTGACGAAGAATTAGAGCAATTATGGTTAGAAAAAGAACAAGCCAAAGAAGTATTGGCAACTTTACAAAATACCATAGAAGTTTATAATCGTGTAATTGAGGAAAGTAATAATAAGATTATAGAGACAGTGGATCAACGAGGGAGTATTAAAGCTCGTATGGCAAGTCATACTTCTAAGATGGAGCAAGTAGCAATTCGGAATTCGGAATTAGATGCCAAGCTTCTTACAGTAAAATCGAGTGAACAACAGCAAGAAGAAGTGATTCAAACATTAGAAAAAGAATTTGAGGAAGTAAGTAATGCCATTGTATCTCATAAGGAAGGTCAAGAGAAGATGGAAGAGAGGTTGTTGTCTTTGCGAGAAGAATTAAAAAGCGTTGATGAACAACTACAAAGAGAAAAAGAGCAATACCATAGTAAGAAATCGAAATTAGATACGATTTCTAATCTAAATGAGCGTTATGAAGGATATGGAGCTAGTGTAAAACGTGTCATGGAACAAAAAAACCAAAATAAAGGTTTGGTAGGAGTTGTTGCAGATATTATTAAAGTAGAGAAAACATACGAAATAGCTATTGAAACAGCTTTAGGTGGAAATATTCAAAATATTGTAACAGAAGATGAACAGACTGCAAAGAGTATGATTGGATATTTGAAGAAGAATAAGTTTGGACGAGCAACTTTTCTTCCACTTACAAGTATTCTAAAACCTAAAACATTGAGTGCAACTGAAGTGTTAGAAGAAAAGGGCGTTTTAGGTATGGCAGATCAATTAGTAACTATTGATTCTAAATATAAAAATGTTGCAACTGCTATGTTAGGTAGAATTGTAGTAGTAGATCATATGGAACACGCATTAGTTATCGCTAGAAAGTATCGACAAACTATTCGTATGGTAACTTTAGAAGGAGAATTGCTAGTACCAGGAGGAGCTATTAGTGGCGGAGCTTTTAAGAATACGAGTAACTTATTAGGAAGAAAAAGGGAACTAGAAGAATTAGAGAAACAAGTAATAGAATCTAAAAAGCATATGGATCAATGGAATGAACAGATTAGTGTATGTAAAGAAGAAAGAGGTAAGTTGAGAATTGCACTAGAAGAGGGAAAGAAAGAAGTACAAAGACAATTTATTCAGCAAAATACAGTGCGATTAAATCTAAATAAAGAGAGAGAACGAAAGAAGGAAGTGGAGCAAGGGTTTCAAGCACTAGAACAAGAACGCTTGGAAATTGGCAAGAAAATAGAAGAAAGTACGAAGGAACAAGAAACAATTCTAGAAGAACTAGAACATTCAGAAGCGTTAGAAGCAAAGCTAAGAATAGAAATTGATGAAAAGACTATATTATTAGAGGGAGAACGAAGAAAAGAGAGTACTCAAAGTACAATAGTATCCGAATTTGATATTCGTGTGGAAACGATTGCACAAAAGCAAGGGTTCTATCAAGAGAATGTGAATCGTATACAAGGAGAAATTGATGAATTACAAAATGAAAAAGTAGAAACTACAGAAACTATTGGAAGTAGTGGCGAATCTTTAGAATTAAAGAAAGAAAATATGCTGCAGTTAGAAAGAACCATATTAGAATCCTCTACCATGCATTCAGATACACAAATATTGTTAGAAAAGAATATAGCGCAAAAAGAAGAGTTTAGTGGAAAACAAAAGCAATTTTTTGAGAAAAGGGAAGAAATTTCCGCACAAATGGTATCTTTGGAGAAAGAAGTGTATCGTTTGCAAACGCAGAAAGAAAAGTTAGAAGATTCTATGGCTGGTCATATTCATTATATGTGGAATGAATATGAAATTACACTTTCAGATGCTGCTACTTTACGAGATGAAACTATGCTAGATTTACCATTTATGAAAAAAGAAGTGGCTACTCTAAAAGAGGAGATTAAGAGTCTTGGAAATGTAAATATCAATGCCATAGAAGATTATAAAGAAGTACAAGAACGTTATGACTTTCTAAGAGTTCAACACGATGATTTAGTGGAATCAGAAAAAGTATTATTACAAATCATTGAAAAGTTAGACGAGGAAATGAAAAAACAATTCAATGAAAAGTTTCAAGAAATTGCCATTGAATTTAACAAAGTATTCAAAGAATTATTTGGTGGTGGAAAAGGTACATTAGAATTAATGGAAGAGGAAGATATCTTAGAGGCAGGAATTAAAATCATTGCGCAGCCACCAGGTAAAAAGTTACAAAATATGATGCAACTATCAGGTGGTGAAAAGGCATTGGCTGCCATTGCTTTACTATTTGCCATTCAAAACCTAAAGCCTTCCCCATTTTGTTTATTAGACGAAATTGAAGCAGCACTAGATGAAAATAACGTGGATCGCTTTGCTAAGTATTTAAGTAAATTAACGAAGAAAACACAATTTATTGTGATTACCCATAGACGTGGCACCATGGAAAAGGCAGATCGACTCTATGGAATTACCATGCAAGAAAAAGGGGTATCAGCTTTAGTAAGTGTAGATCTAATAGAAAAAGAAATTGCCCAGTAGATAGAAAAAATAGAGGAGTTGATAAATGAGCAGTGAAAAAAAAGGATTGTTTGGAAGATTAAAAGAAGGACTTACTAAGACTAGAGATCAAATTGTTTCAGGAATGGATGTTATTTTTCATGGAGCAAGTGAAATTGATGATGACTTCTATGAGGAGATAGAAGAGCTTTTGATTATGGGTGATGTAGGTGTTCATACTACTCAGATTATTATGGAAGAGCTTCAAAAGCAAGTAAAAGAACAGCGAATCAAAGATCCTGTAGCTTGTAGACAAATCTTAATGGAAACGCTAGAAAATCAAATGAAAAGTGAAAGTGAAACCACTTATGTATATGAACAGCAACAATCTGTTATACTATTGATAGGAGTAAATGGAGTAGGGAAAACTACGAGTGTAGGGAAGTTAGCTAGCGATCTAAAACAAAAGGGCAAGAATGTATTGTTAGCGGCTGCAGATACATTTCGTGCTGCGGCAACAGAGCAATTAGTGGAATGGTCAAAACGTGCAGGAGTAGATGTCATTACAGGTAGTGAAGGATGTGATCCTTCTGCTGTAGTATATGATGCGCTACAGGCAGCTAAGGCAAGAAAGGTAGATGTATTAATCTGTGATACAGCAGGACGATTACACAATAAGAAGAATCTAATGGAAGAATTAAAGAAAATGGATCGTATTATTGAACGAGAGTTTCCAAATGCCCATCGTGAGAATTTAGTAGTAGTAGATGCTTCTACAGGTCAGAATGCACTGAATCAAGCCAGAGAATTTGGAGAAGTTTCGGATGTAAGTGGTATTATTCTAACGAAGATGGATGGTACTGCAAAAGGTGGAATTGCGATAGCAATCCAATCAGAATTACAAGTTCCAGTAAAATATATTGGAGTAGGAGAGAAAATAGAAGATCTACAGAAGTTTGATGCTACCCAATTTATAAAAGCTTTGTTTCAACAAGAAGAAAGTGAGGATTCAGTTCTTGAATTGTCGCATGAAGAAGGAGAGGGTGAGAAGAGTATATGTTAACATTAGAATCTTTTGAAGAAGCTACGAAAGTAGTACAACCAGTCATCTCGGAGACAAAATTAATCTATAGTGAATATTGGAGTGACCAAACAGGCAATCACGTATATTTAAAGCCTGAAAATATGCAATTAACAGGTGCCTATAAAGTAAGAGGTGCTTATTATAAAATGAGTACCTTATCAGATGAAGAGCGAGCAAAAGGAATTATAACAGCATCTGCTGGTAATCATGCACAAGGAGTTGCTTATGCTGCCAAACGTTATGGCGTAAAAGCGACCATTGTAATGCCGACTACTACTCCACTAATGAAAGTAAATCGTACGAAAAGCTATGGGGCAGACGTTGTCTTACATGGGGATGTATATGACGAAGCATGTACATTGGCGTATGGTCTTGCCAAGGAACATGGATACACGTTTATTCACCCATTTGATGATGAGGCAGTTGCCACAGGGCAAGGAACTATTACTATGGAGATTGTAAAAGAATTGCCTCTAGTAGATTATATTCTCGTGCCAATTGGAGGAGGTGGACTTGCTACAGGAGTCTCCACCTTAGCAAAACAATTAAATCCAAAGATTCAAGTAATAGGTGTAGAACCAGCAGGTGCGAATTGTATGCAAGAATCCATTAGACAAGGGAAAGTCGTGACACTAGAGGGAGTCAATACCATAGCGGATGGTACGGCAGTGAAAACTCCAGGAAGTATAACATTTGAGTATGTGCGTGATAACATTGATCAGATTATTACGGTAGAAGATAAAGATTTGGTAGTGGCATTTCTTGATATGGTAGAGAATCATAAAATGGTAGTAGAAAATGCAGGATTACTGACAGTAGCAGCATTAAAACAATTAGATATTACAGGGAAAAAAGTAGTAGCGATTCTAAGTGGTGGGAATATGGACATTATTACCATGTCTTCTGTAGTACAACAAGGATTAATGTTTCGAGATCGTATCTTTACAGTATCTGTATTACTACCGGATAAACCTGGTGAATTAAGTCGAGTAGCCAATATTATTGCACGGGAAAATGGTAATGTAATTGAATTAGAACACAACCAATTTGTATCTACTAATCGTAATGCAGCAGTGGAACTTAGAATAACCTTAGAAGCATTTGGTACAGAACATAAGACACAAATTATTACTACACTAGAACGAGAAGGATACCAACCAAAGATAGTCGTGACAAATCGTTAATCTAGAAAAAGGACGATATAAGTTATATGAATTCTGCCTTAAGGCTTATGAAAAAATATTTTTGGATTACAATAGGTACACTTTTATTTGCGATAGGAATTAATTTCTTCTTAGAACCTAATCACATAGCATCTGGTGGTGTATCAGGAATTGCCATTATCTTAAGGCAATTTCTATCAGTAGATCTTGGTACTTTAATCTTTCTAATGAATATTCCGTTATTAATGATTGGTACAATGAAGTTAGGATACAAAGAGATGATAGGCACTTTCTATGCTATTTTTATGAGCTCTTTCATTACGAATCTCTTGCAAGGAATGGAACCACTTACAGACGACTTACTACTAGGTGCACTAGGTGGGAGTGTATTCGTAGCAACTGGTATTGGAATGGTATTTAAGGTGGGGGCAACTACAGGAGGAACGGATATTGTAGTGCAATTGTTAAAGTTACGGTATCCACACTTGAGAACAGGATTTTTATTCTATGTGGTAGATTTTGCCATTGTGTGTACTTCTGGAATTGTATTTGGGAATATAGAAATTGCCATGTATGCAGCTATTTCGGTCATTGCGAATTCTTTCATAATGGATTTTGTCTTATATGGGAAAGATGAAGCAAAATTAATCTATGTAATTAGTAACCAATCCACAGAAATAGCACAAGCGTTTCTAGAAGAATTAGAAATAGGTGTTACCTATATGAAAGGGATTGGTGGTTATCATAAGACGGAGAAAGAAATCATTATGTGTGTTATGCGAAAAGCTGTCTATCCTAAGGCAGAAGAAATGATTCGTAACATTGATGGAACTTCTTTTATAATCGTTACAAGTGCAACAGAAATCTATGGCGAAGGATATAAGAATCTCTTCGCCAAGAAATTATAATAATAGGACATCTAATTAGTAGTATGGAATAGTTGTTCTGTAGATTCTTCATCAAATTGATTCTTATAAAGGTGAAAGTAATAGCCATTTTCTTCTAACAATTCTTGATGAGAACCTTGCTCTATAATCTTACCATCACGAACCACTAAGATGACATCAGCTTGCTGAATGGTAGAAAGTCTATGTGCGATGATAAATGAGGTGCGATCTTGCAATAAATGTGAGATCGCCTTTTGTATTAAAGATTCTGTATACGTATCAATAGAAGAAGTAGCCTCATCTAATACGAAAATACGTGGATCTGTTAACACAGCACGAGCAAAAGAAATCAATTGTTTCTCTCCTGTGGAAAGGCTGTCTCCACTTTCGTATACGGTACTATTGTAACCATCTTCTAATTTATCAATAGCAAGGTTGGCAGATACACTACACGCTGCTGCATGAATCTCTTCATCAGTAGCATTGAGATTACCATATTGAATATTCTCCTTAATCGTGCCACTAAACAAATGAGGATTCTGTAGTACGTATCCAATGTTACTATGAAGCCATAGACTAGAACGTTCTTTGTAATTAATACCATCAATGAGTATTTCCCCCTTAGTAGGTTCAAAGAAACGACAGATTAGATTGACTAAGGTACTCTTGCCAGCACCAGTTTCTCCTACAATAGCAACGGTAGTACCAGCTGGAATCTTAAGAGAGAAATCTTCTAATATATATTCATGTCCATCGGGATATTGAAACCATACATTCTTAAATTCAATGTCTCCTAACAAAGGTTCCCAATTTTCCTTCTTAGGTTCAAACACTGTTCCATATCGTTCTATTACAAAAGGAGTATCCATAATATCAGATTCTTGGTCTAATAAGTCAATAACACGCTCTATATTAGCCCCAGTAGAGATAAATTCAGCAAATATTTTTGCCATTTGTTGAATTGGTTCAAAGATAGAGATGGCATAAGAGATAAATACGGATAAGGTACCAATAGGAATTAAAGATTCCATAGCCATGGACGTACCATTGGATAATACTAGTGCCATTACAATAGAACTAATGAATAAAACAAGTGGAATATAAATAGCGCTTGTTATTGAACTTTTCACAGAAGCAACGCGCATATTCTTCGTGTGGACTTGAAATGCTTCATAAGTAGGTTCTTCTAATACTAATGTTTTCAAAGTCTTCTGTCCAGTAATTCCTTCATTGTAAGCATTAGTAATCTGAGAATTGACCTTACGTGCTTTTCGATTGTAAAGTAAGATTTTCTTCTGGAAGAAAGCAGTTAATAATGCTAAAACGGGAATCACAGTTGCTACAATGAGTGCCAATTTTGCATTTAATAAAAACATGGCAACGAAGACAGAACCCACATAAAATCCTTGCCAAACAATATCTACTAATGTCCAAGATACCGTAGCAGAAATCTTTAAAGTATCACTCATAATCCTTGTATGAGTATACCCTACAGGAGTGGTATTGTAGTAAGTGAAAGATAATTCTTGTAATTTAATAAAACAAGAACGTTTCATGTCACGGCTAACACAAAGGTCCACATACATAGTTTTAATGGAAAAGAGCAAGATAATCCCAATTTGGAAAATGATAATTCCAAGATAAACACTTCCAAAGGTAAATATACCTTCCATAGTTTTATTTTGAATAAACTGATCTAATGCATACTTTTGAAAAAGAGGTATTGAGGCATCTAAAATAGCCGAAAGCATCATTAGAAACATAATGAGAAAAAATTCTTTTTTATAAGGCTTAGTAAAAGGTGTTAACTTCAACCATAAAGAAAGAGAAAAAGGTTTGTCATATTCTTGTTCATCAATAAAAGCCATTTCTTAGACCTCCTTTAATTGGTCGGAATGCATTTGCATACGGTAGATATCTTGATAAATTCCTTGTTCTTGTAATAATGATTCATGAGTACCTAGTTGTGCAATGCTACCTTTGTCTAATACGAGAATTTGATCCGCTTCCATTAAGGTAGTAATGCGATGAGAGATAAGAATTACCGTACTCTCCTTTAATTTGGTACGCAAAGAGGTACGAATCTTAATATCTGTTTCGTTATCTACAGCAGATAAGGAATCATCAAAAATCATGATAGGAGCTTTTTGTAACAACATACGGGCAATGGCAACACGTTGCTTCTGACCTCCTGACAAAGTAACCCCACGTTCGCCTACAATCGTATCATATCCATGTGCGAATTCCATAATAGACTCGTGAATACACGCAATGGAAGCAGCGGATACAATCTCTTCTTGTGTACAATCAGGCTTGGTGATTCCGATATTTTCTGCAATGCTCTTAGAGAATAAAAATGGTTCTTGTAGTACCATGCCAACGTTACTTCTTAGATAGTCAAGATCTATTTCCCGTATATCGGTGCCACCAATTCGAATGGATCCACAAGTAGTTGGTAATTCATACAACCGATTTAATAAATGCATCAAAGTTGTTTTCCCAGATCCTGTTCCACCAAGAATAGCAAAAGTAGAACCAGCGGGAATAGTAAAATTTAGATCAGATAAAATAGGATGATCTTCCTTATATGCATAATGAACTTGCTCAAATGTAATATCTTGTGACATGGAGGGCTGTTTAGAAGCTTGACTTCTTTTGTTAGTGTTCTTCTCTTTGGAAGAGTTATTAATTGGAAAAGTACATGACATCTCTTGTGTAGCATCTAAAATATAATGAATACGGTCAATGGAAACGAAGGCTTTGCTCATATCTACAAAGACACGACCTAATGTACGAATAGGCCATACTAATGCAGCATTATAAGATACAAAGGCAATAAATTCTCCAGAAGTAATGGTACCATTTACTGCTAGGAAAGTACCTGCTATAACAATACATAGAATCTGTAACGAAGTAAAGAAATCGCCAAATCCCCAGAAAAACCCATTTAATTTTCCCATGCGAATCCAGGCGTCAGCAAAAGCATGATTCTTCTCATCGAAACGCTCTAATTCATAAGCTTCTCTACCAAAAGCACGTACCACACGTACACCAGTAAGATTCTCTTGTACAATACTAGATAATTCTCCTTCAGCTTCATCTGCCTCTAAGAAATGTTTGGCGATTTGTTGAAAGAAGAAGGATGAGTATATAATCACAATGGGAATAAAAATAATGGTAATCCATGTAAGGGTACGATTCATAGTCCACATAATGGAAACAGAAACGAGTATTAAAAAAGAAACTTTTAACACTTCAATGGTCTGAAAAGAAATAAAGCGACGTACTACTTCTGCATCAGAAGTACAACGTTGAATCATATCACCAGTTTGATGCTTAACGTGCCAATCATAAGGCAATCGACTAATATGAGAGAAGAGTCGGTTGCGTAAGCGTTCCATGAAAGATTCTGAAGAAGTAGCAATGGTAATGCGTGAGAGAAAATCACAAATACCAGATAGGAGTGCTATCACAAGAATGGATAAGGCACATAAATAGAGGTGAGATCGGAAAAAATCACGTCCTCCCAATTCATTCAAATATCCTCCTATGAAATCTGGCACTTGAAAAGGTTCCGTGCCTACCACAGAATCTACAACTATACGAACCACTTGTGGAATTAAGGAATGAAATATATTATAAAGCATAGAAAAAAGAATAGCTAAGAAAAATGTCATTCTAGAACCAATGAGTAGATGATAGATTAGTTGGAGTCGTTTTTGAAATAGTTGCATAAGAATCTCCTTTGATAATGAACTAGTTATTATGTATTATAATCTATCAAAGAAGAAATGGCTATGAAAATTGTAAGAAAAAAAGATGTTTAGGATGACATTCTTATAAAAGATGTGTTATAATAGACACAAGAGTAGAGGAAGGAGATTAAGATGGTATTACAGAGTAGTTGGCAGTTCCTATTAATAGGGGTTTTACTGTTTTCACTTCTTATCTATTGGCTTCGTTCGATGTAAAGAATAGTGGGAGATAATCCTATGAAATACTTAATGAATGTGAAAGAGGTTCTTCATCTAGAAGAGCCTTTTATTTGTGAATATAGAGGCAATATGTACAATTTCATATGAGATATGTAAGCATTTTAAGGAATGAATAGAACAGGATGATAAGAATCATGATCAAAAAATTAATAATAGCAGGAATGAGTTTCCTATGTATGTTCTTAGTAGCTTGCCAACAAAATAGAGAAACACAAACAGAATTGGAAAGTAAGAAAGAAGTAATTACCTTGACTTGGTATATTAACTTTTCGTGGTTTGATAAAGTGTGGGGTGAAGATGAAGTTTCTAAATATATAACAGAACGAACAGGTATTCATGTGGAATATGTAGTACCAACAGGAGATGAATCACAGCATTTACAAAGTTTTTTAGCAAGAGGAATCACAACGGATCTGATTACCTTCGAATCTTGGGATAGCACTTATGCTGATTTTTTAAATGACCATGCATTTGCTTCTCTAGATTTGTTAGCAGAGGAATATGAAGTGGAGTTTATGGAATTGGTGAACGAAGATACGGTACACTGGTATGAGTACCAGGATCATTTATATGTGTATCCAAATGCGTCCTATTCTTTGGAACAGAAGCAAAGCTATTCTAATCAAACGTTTCTAGTACGCAAAGATTTATATGAAGCTATAGGTTCCCCTGATATGAGTACGACAGAAGGATTCTTACAAGCCCTAGATGATGCTAGAGAATATAGTCTAGAGAAGGCAGAAGTAGTTATTCCGTTAGGGCTACAAGAATTTACGCAAACTGGTAATATTTCTTTAGAAGAGTATTTACAGAACTTTCTAGCAATTCCATATGAAGAAAATGGGAAAGTAGTAGATCGATTTACTCATCCAGAATATTTACAGTGGTTAGAGACCTTTAATGAAGCAAATAGAAGAGGTTTGTTAGCACAAGAGATTTTCTTTGATAAGCGTGTGCAGATGGAGGAAAAGATTGCACAGGGCAGTTATTTTGCCATGTTATATCAATGGTCAGATTGTACTGAGCAATTAATGGAATTGTATGAACAGAGTCCTGAGAAGATTTATATAGCAGTAGATGGACCTAAGAATTCTAAGGGAGAAGATCATACCTTAGCAGGATCTAGCATTCAAGGTTGGACTATTACTGGAATCTCTAATGGTAGTGAGCAAAAAGAAGCGGCTATACAATTAATGACATTTTTAATGAGTGAGGAAGGGCAACAATTAATTTTTCAAGGCTTAGAAAATGGTACTAATGAAGAAAAGTATAGCAGTACCGATGTTTTATGGCCATTAATGAACAATGCCTATGCAGAGAAAATGGGATATTTATTAGAGGATGAGTCTTATATTAGAGAGATTAAAGATTGGACGAATCTTTATACACATAATTTTTCTCTATATGCGTATTCTGAATTAGCCTATGACTTATCAGTGTATGCTATTGAGAAAGAAGATCAAATGCGTCGTGGAACTTTATTAGTAGATTTATTATTAGCAGAAACAGAAGAAATTTTTATGCAATCATGGGAAGTGTTCTTAGAGGAACGAGAAGAAAGTGAGTATTATTTGGTTATAGAAGAGAAGCAGAAACAATTAGAGGAGAATAAAGAACGCTTACAATAAATGGAAGGTGCATATGAATCGTAATGAAAAAGAGATTAAAAATACTTTGGGAAAAAATTCCTCTTAACAAAAAGTTTTCTATATTAATCTTGGGGGTTTTAGCATTGCCTATCTTGCTATCTGTACAAATCTTGCTAGATCGATTAGAGAAGGAAGACATTAATAACTTAATGATGGCAGCAGAAAAAGATTTAGAAAAGCTACAAACGTATGCCTCTACTAATAGTAATATGGCAAGTGCTGTAATTTCCATTATACAAGCAAATCCTCAGTTAATAGAAGCGCTTACTGCACCATTAGGTACAAAGGAATTATTTGAATTTCATACACAAGTAACGCCCTATTTAGAGAATATTGTGATTACCAATCCTTATATTTACTCTCTTCGCATTTATAGTAATCGTCAGATTATGCCAGAGCGTTATGCTATCTTTATTGATCAAGAACGAGTAATAGGGGAAGAGTGGTTTCAAGATAGTAAAATTGGAATCTTGGAAATGCGTGTAAACGACCAAGAGGAATTATCGGACTATATGAGTCCGTTTTCTAGTGAGACAGTGATTGCTTTTTACCAAGGTTTGGAATTATACTCAATGGAAAAAGCAGTAGTAGAAGTTTCTTTTACCACCGTAGATTTTTTTGGAGAAGTGTTTGTAGAAGATACCAATGGCTATTGCATTGTACGAGGTGATGATGCTATGTTTATGACGAATCAAATCATCATAGAAGAGCAGGAAAAACTGGCATTAATGGAATATATAGAAAAGCTAGATCGTAAAGAGAACTTCTCTTTTGTAGACAAGATAGGAGAACATTCGTATTTAGTGGCATCTTATTATAGCGAGGAATTAGACTTAACGTATTATATGATTCATGATTTAAGTGAGCAATTACAAGAAACAAATCGTATTCAGATGGTATTTTTATGTGTATTAGTAGTATTTTTTATACTGTTTGCCTTTGTAATTGAGAAACTTGCTCACGTATTATTACGTAGAATCTATGAGACAATCCAAGCCATGAAGGAATTAGAAGATGGAAATCGTCAAGTACAGATTGAGAAGCCTGCACTAGATGAAGTAGGACAATTACAGACGTATTTTAATAAAATGGTAATTAGAATTGATGAATTAATAGAGAAAGAGTCAGGGCGAGCCTTATTGGAAAAAGAGTCAGAGTTGAAGGCTTTACAAAATCAGATTAATTCGCATTTCCTCTATAATGTATTAAATAATATTGAGATGATGGCTATCGTAGATGAAAATTTCTTAATTGCAGATACAATCACTGCGCTAGCTAGACTTCTTCGTTATTCCATGAAATGGGACACACAAATGGTGCCATTAGCCAATGAGTTAGATTATGTGAAAGATTATATTCAATTATTTAATATGAGATTCGATAATGAAATAACCTTAATATGTGATATTACATCAGAAGCTATGGAAGCTTATATTCCTAAAATGTCTGTACAACCAGTAGTGGAAAATGCCATCGTTCATGGAATTGAGCATCGAATGACGGATGAGATTATTCGCATTGTTGCTAGAGTGGAAGAAGGGATTCTTATGATTGGAATTACAGATACAGGAATTGGGATGGAAGAGAAAAGTCTAAAGAAATTACAAGAGAATCTAAGTAATAAAACCCAAGGTAGTAGCTTATCAGGAATCGGATTAAATAATGTAATAGAACGTATTCATACTAGATTTGGTCATGACTTTGGCATTTCTATACAGAGTGAATTTGATAAATACACGAAAGTAACCTTAAGAATGCCTAAGGTGGAACAAGAAATAGAGGGGACTTTATGAAAAATATATTAATTGTAGATGATGAAAAATATGTACGCTTAGGAATTCGAACTATGATTACACGTAGTCGCCTTTGTATAGGTCAGATTATTGAGTGTAAAAATGGAGTGGAAGCCATTGAACAATTAAAAATATTAACCTTTGATTTGATCTTCTCAGATATTAAAATGTCACAAATGGATGGTATTCAATTACTAACACAGATTAAAAAAGACAAATTAAGTGATGCTACATTAGTAGTCATTAGTGGTTACGATAATTTTAACTATGCGGTACAAGCAATGCGACAAGGTGTATATGAATATTTATTAAAGCCTATTGAACGAGAGGCATTTCAAGAACTATTGGAAAATGTGGAGAGAAAGCTAGAAGAAAAAGCATTAGAAGGAGTGAAGTTAGTAGAGAATCTAGAAGAGGAAGAAGATAAGCACCAGAAAATTCAAAAAGCGATTGAATACGTAAATGAACATTATCATGAAGATATGAATATGGCGGTGGTGTCCAATGCAGTTTCTATGAATTATACATTTTTCTCAGAAACATTTAAAGAAGAAACAGGAAAGAGTTTCGTGGATTATGTGAAAACAGTTCGTATTAATATGGCTAAGAAAATATTACGAGATTCCTGCGTACAAATATCTAGGGTAGCATATGAAGTAGGATTCAAAGATGAAAAACACTTTTCAAAAACATTCAAGGCAGAAACAGGAATGACACCAAGTGAATATAAGAAACAAATAGGGAGTTACTCTTGACTAACTACTAGTATCATAAGGTATAATTGTTTTATTACATAAAGTGAGCAGAAGGAAAGGTACAGGGTGGTAAATGTGGCAAAGTCAAAAGTATATTTTACTGATTTTCGTGCGAAACTGGGAGAAGGACTTCCAACAAAATTACAAAAGTTATTAAAAGAAGCAGGGATACAAGAATTAGGATTAGACAATAAGTTTGTAGCTATTAAGATTCATTTTGGTGAGTTGGGAAATATTAGTTATTTACGACCTAATTATGCAAAAGCAGTGGTAGATGTTGTTAAAACAGAAGGTGGAAAGCCTTTTTTGACTGATTGTAATACCCTATATCCTGGTAGTCGTAAAAATGCATTGGAACATTTAGAATGTGCTTGGGAAAATGGGTACTCTCGCCTTAGTGCAGGTTGTCCTATCTTAATAGGAGATGGTCTAAAGGGAACAGATGATGTTTCGGTACCAGTAGAAGGTGGAGAATATATTAAAGAAGCAAAAATTGGACGCGCTGTTATGGATGCAGATATTTTTATATCCTTGAATCATTTTAAAGGTCATGAGTTGACTGGTTTTGGTGGAGCGATTAAAAATATTGGAATGGGCTGTGCTTCGAGAGCTGGTAAGAAAGATCAACATAATTGTGGAAAACCTACAGTGGAAGAAGAGATGTGTGTAGGATGTGGTGCTTGTATGAAGCAATGTGCTAACGATGGATTAGTATTTGACCAACAGAAACGTAAAATGCAAGTAAACCCCAATACTTGTGTAGGGTGTGGTCGTTGTATTGGAGCGTGTAATTTTGATGCGATTGGATTTATGGAAAATAATGCACCAAAAGATTTGAATTATCGTATGGCAGAATATGCAAAAGCAGTGGTGGATGGACGTCCTAATTTTCATATCTCCTTAATTGTGGATGTGAGTCCGCATTGTGATTGTCATCCTGAAAATGATGCTCCCATTCTACCGAATATTGGGATGTACGCTTCTATGGATCCATTAGCACTTGACCAAGCTTGTGCAGATGCGTGTCTTGCTGCTAAGCCATTACCAGGTAGTAAATTATATGATAACATGATGGATGAACATTTCTGTGATCATAAGGATCATTTTACGAATTCCACTCCTAATTCTGAATGGAAATCTTGTCTAGAACAAGCAGAAAAGATTGGAATAGGAAGTAGAGAATATGAGTTAATTGAGATGAAGGGGTAAGAACCTCATAAATAAAAGAAAGCCCCTAGGATTATCCTAGGGGCTTATTAAAATGAGAAAGAATAGGTAACAATACTTCGTTAGCTTTCTAAAATATCCAACACTTGTGCGATATTTTTCTTTCCAAAATGAACAAGTTCCTCGTTAATAACCATACAAGGTACACTCATTACATTGTATTTTTCTTTGATTTTAGGAAAGTGCGAGATGTCAATGGCACTTGCTGTAATATTAGGATTCAAACTTGCTATTTTCTGTGTAGAAGTTACTACTTCTGGACACATAGTACAAGAAAGGGAGATGAGTACTTTAATATCAGCCTTTTCTTGTAATTGCTCAATACGAGTCACTTCTTCGGAAGCAATTTCTTTTCCAGGACCTGCCACATTATAGAGTGCAAGAATGAAAGAATTAAATTCATGTCCGCCAGGCATTGCATAATATCGAATTCCACTAGATGTTTCGTCTTGGAATAGCAACTCAAGATAAGGAGCATCTTCTACAGTAGTTGCTGGTGTAGTTTTACAGATAACTTTATCGGATAATGTCTTGCATTCCTCGAGAAAGCCAGCCATTTCTGTTCCTAATTCAGAATCATCAAACACACCGTTTACAATGACTTGGTTAGAGAATTTTTCAAAGATTGGAGCAAGTTGTTCTCTCATTTCATCATCAATAAATTGATCGCTATTAGCAGTAGAAGGATTTGGATTCGCCTTGGCATTGGATTTCATAGGCTTACCAGTCACTTCAAATGGTGGAATATTTAGTTTTGCATGGAGATTAGCTACGTGCTTTTCGGCAGTAGTGGCAGCAGTAGCACCATCAGAAACGGCAGTTACTACTTGGCGTAAATCTTTGATACATACATCCCCTGCACCATAGACTCCTTCTACATTGGTTTGTTGTTTCACATCTGTAACAAGGTATCCCTTATCTGTAGCTACTTTATCGCCTAACCATTTGGTATTTGGCACGTATCCAGCAAACACAAAGACACCAAAGCCATTTTCATGAGTTTCTTCTGTAATTTCACCTGTTTCAATATTTTTGTATTTAATTGTTTTTAAGGTAGTATCCCCTGTAATAGACATTACTTCTGTGGTAAAGTTCACAGAGATTTTCGCCTCTTCATATACATGGTCGGACACAGTCTTAGCACAAGTGAAATCATCTTCACGAACTAGCATTTTTACACTAGAAGCATATTTGGTTAAAAAGATTCCTTCTTCTACAGCAGCGAATCCACCACCTACAACATAAATTGGCATATTGGTAAAGAATTCACCATCACAAGTAGCACAATAAGCTACCCCACGTCCTTTGAATTCCTGTTCTCCTGTAAAACCAATTTCTCTTGGAGAAGCACCAATTGCTAGGATAACGGCAAGTGATTTGAATTCCCCTACGCTGGTTTTTAAGGTTTTAATATCGCCTGATAAATCTACATCTAATACCTCGGCTAACTTAAATTCGGTGCCAAAAGAGGTGGCTTGCTTTTGCATATTAGAAGTTAATTCACTACCACTTGTGTGAAACACTCCAGGATAATTAACAATTTCTGAAGTAATTGTAATTTGACCACCAAATTTTTGCTTTTCAATAACAAGTGTTTTGTATTTAGCTCGTGCCATATAAATAGCAGCAGAAAGCCCTGCTGGGCCTCCTCCTACAATAATCATATCGTACATATTATCGTAATTATGTTCCAAAATATTACCTCATTTCTTAAAGTTGTCCAACTAAATCAAGACTAGGTTTTAAAGTTTTTGCACCTGGTTGCCATTTTGCTGGACATACTTCATCACCATGTTCTGCTACAAATTGTAATGCTTGTACACGACGGAATAATTCGTCTGCATTTCTACCAAC
>JAWXVF010000171.1:0-4906 GCA_044425555.1 Eubacteriales bacterium | reverse complement strand
AAACACTTTGGATAACAACCTCGCATGTGTGTGTGTCAATTGTTATTTTGACACTCGTAGCCTTTGCCATAGTGGCAAACAGGTGTATGAAACATGCAACAGAAGTTCCTGGGAATTTGCAAAATGTAATTGAATTAATTGTAGAAATGCTAGGTAAAATGGTTACAGCAACTATGGGCAAAAATGCTCCGAAGTTTGTTAACTACATTAGTACGATTTTTATCTTCATTTTGACATGTAACATTTCGGGTTTGTTTGGCTTAAGACCGCCAACAGCAGACTATGGAGTGACATTGCCATTAGGTATTATTACATTTTCGCTCATTCATTTCAACAAGTTTAAGCATCAAAAAATTGCAGGCGTAATTAAAGGCTTATGTGATCCGTGGCCAATATGGGCTCCAATTAACATTATTGGCGATATTGCAGTTCCGATTTCATTATCATTACGTTTATTTGCAAATGTACTTTCGGGTACTGTTATGATGGCACTTGTGTATGGCTTGTTAGGTATTGTAGCAACAGCATGGCCAGCAGTTTTACATGTGTATTTTGATTTGTTTTCTGGATCAATTCAAACATACGTATTCTGTATGTTAACAATGGTATATGTTTCAGATGCAATCGGAAACGAGAGTTAGTAGCAACGAAGAAATTGAATAAAAACTAGTAATCTAAATTTAGGAGGAAAGAAAAATGGAATTTAATGAAAACTTTATTTTAGGATGTTCAGCAATTGGTGCAGGTCTTGCAGTTATCGCAGGTATTGGACCTGGTATTGGACAAGGTATGGCAGCAGGACATGCAGCTGGTGCAGTAGGTAGAAACCCAGGTGCAAAATCAGATGTTACTTCAACTATGTTATTAGGACAAGCGGTAGCAGAAACAACAGGTTTATATGGTCTATTAGTTGCAATGTTACTATTATTCGTAAAACCTTTAATGCCATAAGTTGCCTCGAGAAATATCACACTATAATTGAAAGGAGGCGCAAAATTGAATACGATACTTAGTAACAAGTTTATACTAGGGACACAAGGAATGGAACCAAGACTTTTTGATCTTGATTTACAATTATTAGCAGATGCAACTTTTGTTATGATTGCAGTTTTCGTATTGTTTATGGCATTATCTTACTTCTTATTTAACCCAGCGAGAAAGTTACTTACTGGAAGACAAGATAAAATTAAAGAGGAATTAGAGTCAGCAGCAAAAGATTTAGAAGATGCAAATGTATTAAAAGCTCAATATGAATCTAAGATAAATGAGATTAATAAAGAAGCGGAAGACATTCTATCGGATGCAAGAAAAAGAGCGCTAGCAAGTGAAAATAAAGTAATTGTAGAAGCGAAAGAAGAAGCTGCTAGAATTATGGAAAGAGCAAGTGTAGAAGCAGAGTTAGAGAAGAAAAAAGTGGCTGATGAAGTGAAATCGGAGATTATTTCTATTGCATCAGTGATGGCAGGTAAAGTAGTGGCATCTTCAATTGACACTACTGTTCAAGAAAACTTAATTCAAGAAACATTGAAAGAAATAGGGGAAAATACATGGCTAAGCTAATTTCCAAAACATATGGAGAAGCCTTATTTGAACTTGCTGTGGAAGAAAATAAAATTGATACTTTCATGGAAGAAGTTAATGGATTGATTACTGTCATGGAAGAAAATAGCGAGTTAGATAGTCTGTTAAATCATCCTAAGATTATGAAAGAAGAGAAGATTAAGGTAATGGAAACAATCTTCAAAGGACGAATTTCAGACGAAGTACTTGGTTTTCTTGTACTTGTTATTAAAAAAGATCGCTATAAAGACTTAAATGCAATATTGGACTATTTCTTAATTCAAGTAAAAGAAAAAAAGAAAATTGGTATTGCTTATGTTACTACAGCGATTGAGTTATCTGAACAAAACAAGGCAGAAGTATCAAAAAGGCTCATTGATACTACTCATTACCAAGAAATGGAAATGCACTATTTAGTGGATTCTTCCATAATTGCTGGTATGGTAATTAGAATTGGTGATCGTGTAGTAGATAGTAGTATTGCAACAAAGTTAAAAGACTTACAAACAAATTTATTAAAAATTCAACTTGCATAATGCGTGTGCATTATGAAGGAAAAGAAAGGTGCGTATAGATCCATGAATTTAAGACCAGAAGAAATTAGTTCGGTAATAAAGGATCAGATCAAGAGATATGCTTCTGAATTAGAAGTATCTGATGTAGGTACTGTTATTCAAGTAGCGGATGGTATTGCACGTGTGCACGGACTACAAAATGCGATGCAAGGAGAACTCTTAGAGTTCCCTAATGAAATATACGGAATGGTACTGAACTTAGAAGAAGATAATGTAGGTGCCGTACTCTTAGGAAGTCACAAGAATATTAATGAAGGTGATCTTGTTAAAACGACTGGTAGAGTTGTAGAAGTACCCGTAGGCGACGCAATGTTAGGACGTGTTGTCAATGCACTTGGTCAACCAATAGATGGTAAAGGTCCAATCCAAACAGACAAATATCGTAAAATTGAAAGAGTAGCTTCAGGTGTTATTACTAGAAAATCAGTAGACACACCACTACAAACTGGAATTAAAGCGATTGATGCAATGGTTCCAATTGGTAGAGGACAAAGAGAGTTAATTATTGGTGATAAACAAACAGGTAAAACAGCAATTGCAATTGATACAATCATCAACCAAAAAGGTTCGGGTGTAAAATGTATTTATGTAGCAATTGGTCAAAAAGCTTCTACTGTAGCTACAATTGTAAAAACATTAGAAGAATTTGGTGCGTTAACATATACAACTGTAGTTGCATCTACAGCAAGTGAATTAGCACCACTTCAATACATTGCACCATATTCAGGATGTGCAATTGGAGAAGAATGGATGGAAGAAGGACAGGATGTCTTAGTAATCTATGATGATTTAACTAAACATGCAGCAGCATATCGTACATTATCATTATTATTAAAAAGACCACCAGGACGTGAAGCATATCCAGGTGATGTATTCTACTTACATTCAAGACTTCTTGAAAGAGCTGCTAGAATGAGTGAAGAGTATGGTGGAGGTTCGTTAACTGCCTTACCTATTATTGAAACACAAGCGGGAGACGTATCTGCGTATATTCCTACTAATGTAATCTCTATTACAGATGGTCAGATTTATCTAGAAACAGATATGTTTAATTCAGGATTCCGTCCAGCAGTAAATGCAGGGCTATCCGTATCCCGTGTAGGTGGATCTGCTCAAATTAAGGCTATGAAGAAGATTGCAGCTCCGATTCGTGTTGAATTAGCACAGTATAGAGAACTTGCATCTTTTGCACAATTTGGATCGGAATTAGATGCTGATACAAAAGAAAAGCTTGCACAAGGAGAACGTATTAAGGAAATTTTGAAACAACCTCAATACAAACCAATGACAGTTCAACATCAAGTTATCATTATTTACGTGGCAACTAATAAATACTTATTAGATGTTGCAGTTGAAGATATTACTAGATTTGAAGCAGGATTATTTGAATTCATAGATTCGAAATATTCTGAAATTCCAAGTAAGATTGCATCAGAAAAAGAAATTTCAGAAGATGTTGAAAAACAACTGATTAGTGCAATTGAAGAATTTAAACAAAAATTCAAGTAGAGGAAAGTGGTGATTATCTATGGCTTCAATGAGAGATATAAAGAGACGTAGAAGTAGTATACAAAGTACACAACAGATTACGAAAGCCATGAAACTCGTTTCTACTGTAAAATTACAAAGAGCAAAATCAAATGCTGAGAAATCAGCAGATTATTTTAAAGAAATGTATAAAACAGTACATGCAATGCTTGCAAAATCAAGTAATATTGATCATCGTTATTTAAAAGCAAATGAGTCAAATAAAAAAGCAATTATTATGATTACATCAAATCGTGGTTTAGCAGGTGGTTACGATGGGAACATTGTGAAACTTGTGACAAGAAGTGATTTAAATATAACAGACTTAAATGTTTATGCAGTAGGGAAAAAAGGAAAAGATGCTTTATCAAAAGCTGGCGCAACAGTTGTTTCGGATGAATGTGAAACAATCGAAGCTCCAACTTACGCAGACGCAATGCGTATTAGTCAAGATGTTTTACAAGCATTTGAAGATGGTGCAATCGGTGAAATTTATGTGGCTTATACAGCATTTAAAAATACGGTTACACATATTCCTACATTGTTAAAACTTCTTCCAGTGGAAGCATCCACAGAAGAAGTAGTAGATGATAATACCATGATGAACTTTGAACCAGAAGAGGAAGAAGCACTTGATTTAATTATTCCTAAGTATGTGACGAGTTTGATTTATGGAGCACTTGTAGAATCAGTAGCAAGTGAAAATGGTGCAAGAATGCAAGCAATGGATTCTGCTACAAGCAATGCAGAGGAAATGATTCAGAAATTATCGTTGATGTACAATAGAGCTCGTCAGGGTTCTATAACACAAGAATTAACTGAGATTATAGCAGGAGCAGAAGCAATCTCCTAATAAGAGAAAGGAAATAAAACAATGGCAAACAGCAATCAAGCAAATAATGCTGGTGAAATAACCCAAATTATTGGTGCTGTACTCGACATTAAATTTGCACAAGGTTCCCTTCCGGAAATCTATGATGCGATTAACATTACCACACAAGATGGTAGTATATTAGTAGTCGAAGTAGCACAACATTTAGGTGATGATACTGTAAGATGTATTTCAATGGGACCAACAGACGGACTTGTTCGTGGTATGAAAGCTATACCTACAGGTAAGCCAATTGCAGTTCCAGTTGGTGAAAACACCTTGGGTCGTATGTTTAATGTTATTGGAGAACCAATTGACAGTAAAGATGCTCCTTCAGGTGTAGACTATGCACCAATTCATCTTTCGGCACCTA
>JAWXVF010000170.1:0-4920 GCA_044425555.1 Eubacteriales bacterium | reverse complement strand
GCATAATGGAATGAATCAAGGGGAAATTGATCGTCTGTTGATTCATGCAGATGGAACAGAGAATAAGAGTAAGGTAGGGGCTAATGCAACACTAGGAGTTTCTATGGCAGTAGCAAGGGCCGCAGCTACTATATTAGGATTGCCACTTTATCAATACCTTGGTGGAATTCATGCACATAGATTGCCAGTTCCAATGATGAATATTCTAAATGGTGGCAAACACGCTGATAATACAGTGGATTTACAAGAATTTATGATTATGCCCGTGTCAGCTAGTAATTTTTCAGAGGGGTTACAAATCTGTACAGAGATTTACCATACTTTGAAAAAGTTATGCCATGAGAGAAAACTTGCCACTTCTGTGGGAGACGAAGGGGGATTTGCACCGAATCTTGCAGACAGCCATGAAGTCCTTTCCTTAATTGTAGAAGCTATTACAAAGGCAGGGTATCAACCAGAAGAAGAGATTCAGATTGCCATAGATGCAGCAGCCAGCGAATTATATGTAGAAGAGAAAGGTGTCTATTACTTCGAAGGTGAAAGTAGAATGAAAGGGGAAGAAGTTTATAGAGATGCCAATGAAATGGTAGTCTATTATGAAGATTTAATTGAGAAATTCCCTATTGTTTCTATAGAAGATGGGCTTTTTGAAGATGACTTTGAAGGTTGGAAAGTCTTAACAGAACGATTAGGGCATATTCAATTGGTAGGAGATGATTTATTTGTTACGAATACCAAACGTTTACTAGCAGGAATCCAACTAGGAGTAGGTAATGCGATCTTAGTAAAAGTGAATCAAATTGGTACCATGAGTGAAGCCTTTGCAGCGATTGAACTGGCGCATAAGAATGGATATCGTTCTATTATTTCCCATCGTTCAGGAGAGACGGAAGATACTATGATTGCAGATATTGCTGTGGCAACCAATGCAGGACAGATTAAGACGGGGGCACCTTGTCGCAGTGATCGTGTTGCTAAATATAATCAACTGTTAAGAATTGAAGAAGAATTAGAAGAAGTAGCAGTGTATGAGAATCCTTTTGTGGGGAAAAGGTGAGAACTAACGGTATATGTTATAAATATGGTTAGTTCTCACTAGTCTAACATAGTCATGATCCATTGTGAATCGTGAAAAACCACTTGATAAATAGAGGAATAATATGGTAACATATAACAATATACCGTTAAAATATTGGGGATAAGGGTAGTTGTAATGTAACAATATGGGTCAGTCATTCGTATCGTTGTAGTGATTGTATTAAGTTGGAGATTCTAATGGATACGAATTATCAAGAGAGTGTGAAAGAACTCTTACACATGAAAGGTGGTATCGCTATGGAAGATACAATACAAAGAGAAGAAGTAATAGATCGAGAGAAGGATATTTCTTATTTAGAGATCTATGACATTACTACAAGGACAATAGAAACAGTTTGTAGATTCGATTATTTAATAGAAGCTCCTAATTGGTCACAGGATGGTAGGAGTTTATATTATAATAGTAAAGGGAATATCTATCGCTATGATTTAGAGACAAAGTGTAGCACTCAGTTAGAAATTGGATTTGCCACACGTTGTAATAATGACCATGTGCTATCTCCGTGTGGAAAATATATGGGGATTAGTCATGAGGCAAAAGAAGATGGACAACCACATATTTATATTATCCCAATTCAAGGTGGGAATCCTACATTAATTACGGCAATAGGGCCAAGCTATTTGCATGGGTGGTCTAATGATGGAAAGACATTAGTGTATACAGGAATCAGAAATGGAGAGGCAGATATATATGCGATTCTAGCAGTTGGTGGGGAAGAAAAACAATTAACGTTTACACCGAACTTAAACGATGGAAGTGAATATGATTGGAAGGATGAATATATATGGTATAATTCTGTGCAAACTGGTTTGATGCAAGTGTGGAAGATGCGACCAGATGGTAGTGATCAGAGACAGATTACGTATGATGAGAATTGGAATACATGGTTTCCTCATGTGGCACCAGATCATAGTAAGGTAGTCACTATTTCCTATAAGAAAGAAGATATTGATCCACAAGATCATCCACCTCATAAAAATGTAGAGATACGAATGATGAATTTAGATGGTACCAATCAAGAAGTCTTAGTGCAACTATTTGGAGGGCAAGGAACGATTAATGTGAATTCATGGGCTCCATGTAGTACTAAGTTTGCATACGTAAGATATGAATTGCCTAAGACAGAGTCTAGATAATGGATTCGGGCAATTGTAAGTATTCTTTATTAGGGATAATTGGGATCTTCTTCTAGGAGGAACATCTTGAATATTCCTAAGGAGGGACTTTTGTGAGTGCAGATGAAAGAGAACTCTAAATCTTAGAGAATATCTTCTGTAAAAAGCTTTTATTTTTTATTAAAAAGGTGTATAATGATTACACGAAGTATCAAATCTAATTATAATCAAAACAATTCGTTTTATGTTCCCCGATTAGTTAAGAAATTAGTTAAGAAATAAGTTCAGAAATAAAGAAGAGTGAAGACAGAAAAAGCATAGGAGGTAGTTGTATGAGTATGACAAAAGAACAATACGAAACAATCGCATTAAATGAATTAAAAGAGATTGCCAAGGTGAGAGGCGTTTCCTTGAAAACTGGTCTTAGAAAGGCAGAAATTATAGAATTGATGTTAGAAAAAGATCAAGAAGAAAACGAAGGATCTACCAAGATTCAAGAAACGACCTTGAAACAGGGAGAAGAGCGAGGAGAGAAAAAAGGGAATCAAGTTGCTTTGTCTGAGTTAGATAGTGGAATAGAAGCTAAGGGGATTTTAGAAGTAATGCAAGACGGATATGGGTTTATACGATGTGAGAATTTCCTACCAGGCGATAATGATGTTTACGTTGCACCTAGCCAAATTCGTCGTTTTAATTTAAAAACAGGTGATATTTTAACGGGAAATACAAGAGTGAAGAATCAAGGAGAGAAATTTAGTGCCTTGTTATTTGTAGGAACAATCAATGGGTATATACCAGAAGTGGCTAGTAAAAGAAAGAATTTTGAAGAATTAACACCAATTTTTCCAAATGAGAGAATTCATCTAGAACGTCCAGGTGCATCTGTGGCTATGAGAATTGCAGATTTGTTAAGCCCTGTTGGAAAAGGACAAAGAGGGATGATTGTATCACCACCAAAAGCTGGTAAGACAACCTTGTTAAAAGAAGTAGCGAAATCTGTGAAGATTAATCACAAAGATATTCATTTGATTATTCTATTAATTGATGAACGTCCAGAAGAAGTAACGGACATTAGAGAAGCCATTGAAGGACCTAATGTGGAAGTAATCTACTCCACATTTGATGAATTGCCAGAACATCACAAACGTGTGGCAGAAATGGTGATTGAGCGAGGGAAGCGTCTTGTGGAACATGGCAAGGATGTAGTGATTTTATTAGACAGCATTACGAGATTAACGAGAGCGTATAACTTGACAATTCCGTCGTCTGGAAGAACTTTATCGGGTGGTCTTGATCCAGCAGCATTACATATGCCAAAACGTTTCTTTGGTGCGGCAAGAAATATGAGAAATGGTGGAAGCTTAACAATCTTAGCAACTGCTCTTGTGGAGACGGGTTCGAAAATGGATGATGTAGTCTTTGAAGAATTTAAGGGTACGGGTAATATGGAGTTGGTTTTAGATCGTAAATTGTCAGAACGACGTATTTTCCCTGCTATTGATATACAAAGATCTGGAACTAGACGAGAAGATCTGTTACTTAATGAAGAGGAACAAGAGGCAATTAATGTAATGCGTAAGGCGTTAAATGGTATGAAGGCAGAAGATGCAGCGGATCGATTTATTGATATGTTCTCTAAGACGAAAACAAATCAAGAATTTATTGGACAAGTTAAGAAAGTGAGATTTTAAGAAAAAAGTTTGCGTCAAGAAAAAACACTTGACACAATAAGAATTTTATTGTATTCTACTCTAGGATATTAATTTAGAGTAGAATTGTTAGGAATATATCTATGGAGAAAATTGTAGAACAAGGCATTTTATATGATTTTTATGGAGAGTTACTAACGAAGCATCAGAGAAAGATATATGAAGATGCCGTGTATAATGATTTATCCATAAGTGAGATTGCAAGTGAAGAAGGAATTAGCCGTCAAGGTGTATTTGATCTGTTAAAGAGAGTGAATAAAACTTTAGAAGATTATGAACAGAAATTGCACTTAGTACAGAGGTTTCGAGTGATAGAAGAAGTGGTACATCAGATTAATGAGATTACAAGTCAAGAAGAAGTAAGACAATTATCCAGTCAGATATTAGAGGAATTATAGATGGCATTTGAAAGCTTAACTGATAAATTACAGAATGTATTTAAGAAATTAAAGAGCAAAGGTGTTCTAACAGAGGCAGATGTAAAAGTCGCTCTAAAAGAAGTGAAGATGGCACTATTAGAAGCAGATGTTAGCTTTAAGATTGTAAAACAATTTGTGAAGTCTGTAGAGGAACGTTCTATTGGAAGTGACGTTTTAACAGGTCTAAATCCAGGGCAAATGGTCATTAAGATTGTGAATGAAGAAATGGTTTCTCTTATGGGAAGTGAGACCACTGAGATTGCTATGCAACCAGGGAAATCCATTACGGTTATTATGATGTGTGGTTTACAAGGGGCAGGTAAGACAACAACTACGGCTAAGATTGCAGGGAAGTTATTGTTAAAAGGGAAGAAGCCATTGCTAGTAGCTTGTGATATTTATAGACCGGCAGCTATTAAGCAATTAGAAGTCAATGGTGAGAAGCAAGGTGTAGAAGTCTTTACGATGGGCGATCAACACAAACCTACGGATATTGCCAAGGCAGCAATTGAATATGCCAATCAAAATGGTCATAATGTAGTAATTATAGATACAGCAGGTCGTCTACATATAGATGA
>JAWXVF010000169.1:0-4954 GCA_044425555.1 Eubacteriales bacterium | reverse complement strand
TATATTTTTGATCAATAATGTCTTATCTACGTAATAACATCCTTTTTGTATAATTTCTTCAAAATTATCTATTCCAATTGGTAGTGGTTTGTATTCCATAGTAATCTCCATTCTTGTAACGACTTTACTATTCTAACATAGCTCTTTCTATTATTTTACACTATTTTAATTGGTTTTACTATTAGATTTGCATGAATACTACCAATTTAAAAATAAACAGAAGAACGAACCACACAACTGATTCTTTATTCTGTTTATTTTTACTTCTCTTGTATTCTCCCTATTCGCCTTTTCACTCTGCTTACCTATAACAACTACGGATTAGATCCGATTCTTCCTGGTATTAATAATATAAAACCCTTTCTCATTCAAAGAATTCTCACGATTATATAACATCTCACTATCATCCATTTGCTTGAAAATAGCTCCTGCCTCTTCTGCAATACATTGCATGGCTGCTGTATCCCATTCCATGGTGGGATTGTGTCTATAATAGATTTCAGCTTCTCCCTTAGCAACAAGGCATCCCTTTAAGGAACTTCCCATTCTCAAAAAATGTTGAAACTGATGTTTCTCGATTAAGTCTTCCATTTCCTTACAACCATGAGAACCACTCATTACAAGGCGTACTTTACTTAGATCTTCTTCCTTGGATACCTGATTCACAACCTGTACATCATCAACACCTTTATAATAACTTCCATTCCCCTTGCTTGCATAATATAATTCTCCTGTTGCTGGCACGTAAATTACGCCTAGAATACTCCTATGCTCATATGAAAGTGCAATATTTACAGTAAACTGTCCATTGCGTTTCACGAATTCCTTCGTACCATCAAGGGGATCTACGATAAAACAATAGGGATTCTTAAGACGATCCAAGTTATCTCGTTCCTCTTCTGATAAAATGGCAAACTCTGGAAATTCTTTGCGTAATCTAGCTACAATTATATCATTTGCAGCTTTATCTGCTAACGTCAATGGGGAATCATCCGACTTGTATTCCACTTGTGTAAATAACTCTTCATTCTTGTAGATTTCCATAATCTTTAGACCTGCTTGTACTGCTACTTCACAGCAGGTGGTTTCTATTGCTTTTAAATCAATCTTCATGATTGCTTATTCTCCTCTTTTGCTTATTGAATATTCTTGCATTTATCTTTTATAGAATCAGCTTCACAATCTCATCTATACTCTTCCCTTGTGTATCCACAACCACTTCTGCATTCTGTGGCACTTCATACGGACTTGATATCCCTGTAAAGTTTGCAATCTCCCCTTTTCTTGCTTTCTCATAAAGGTTCTTCACGTCTCTTCTCTCGCACTCTTCTAGTGAGGTTGCTACATACACTTCACAGAACTCTTCTCCTATGATTGCCCTTGCATTCTGTCGATCATTTGCAAATGGCGAGATAACTGCTACTAATACAATTAACCCTGCATCATTCATCAACTTAGCTGTTTCCGCAATCCGTCTAATATTCTCTACACGGTCACTTTCTGAGAAACCTAGATTATTATTCAGTCCAATTCGTATATTGTCACCATCTAACAACATGGTGTGTTTCCCATCTGCTACAAGGGCTTGTTCTAATGCATTTGCGATTGTTGATTTCCCAGATCCTGATAATCCTGTAAACCAATAAGTCTTAGGTGTTTGATTCTTTTGTCCTGCTCTGATTTCTTTTGTGATATCCGTATTCTGCCAAGTGAGATTATCGGAACGGTATAAGGAATGTTCTACAATACCACATGCTGATGTCATATTTGTAACCCGATTTACTAGGATAAACCTTCCTAGTGCTTGAATCTTTGCAAAGTCTTCTACTACGATTTTCTCTGATAAAGAAATATCGCAATTCATTAAATCATTCTTCTTTGCCTGTGACTTCGATATATGTTGTCCTGTATTCACATCTACGCAGTGGTGAATCTTAATAATTGTTGCCGGAATGGTCTTCGTTCCAATCTTTAATAAGTAATTCCTACCAACTACGAGTTCTGAATCATCCATCCACAGTAGTTGCGCACGAAAGAGTCTACTTGTCCCAAGGGATTCCTCTGTTGTAATTACACATCCCCTTGAACAATCAATCTCTCGATCTAGTACAATTGTGATTGCATCTCCGTCTTGTGCCATTTCTACTTCTTGGTCTAAGTGTAGTAATTGTTCCACAATGGCTGTTTCACCACTTGGTAGGATACGCACTTCTTCATTGACTGCAATTTTCCCTTGTACTGCTTCTCCTTGAAATCCCCTAAAGTTAAGATGTGGTCTACTCACTCTTTGTACTGGCATTACGAATGAATTATGTGTCTGTTCCCCTATTACTTCTATCTCTTCTAAATATTCTAATAAGGTATCTCCTTGAAACCAGTTCATTACCTCGGAACCTTTTGTTACATTATCTCCTTCCGTTGCAGAGACTGGAATTGCCACCATACTCCCATAGGGAATCTGACTCATTAACTCTGTAACATCTTGTTCAATTGCACGATATTTCTGTTCATCATATTCTATTAAATCCATCTTATTCACTGCAAATACAAAGTGTCTAATTCCCATTAGGGCACAGATTCTAGCATGTCTCCTAGTTTGTACCAGAATCCCTTTAGATGCATCAACTAAGATAATAGCAAGTTCTGCAAAAGATGCACCAACTGCCATATTTCTTGTATATTCTTCATGACCTGGTGTATCTGCTACAATAAAACTTCTCTTGTCTGTATTGAAATACCGATATGCTACGTCAATGGTAATCCCTTGTTCTCTTTCTGCCATTAGTCCATCTAACAGTAGGGAATAATCAATCCCATCAGCTCTACTTCCTACTTTGCTATCTAGAATCAAGGTATTCTCTTGATCTGCAAATAATAATTTCGCATCATATAACATATGTCCAATTAACGTAGATTTTCCATCATCTACGCTTCCACAAGTAATAAATTTCAACAATCCTTTCATTAGAAATACCCCTCTCTCTTACGTCTCTCCATACTTCCTGTTGCTTCATGGTCAATGACTCTACTAGTTCGCTCCGAAGAAACTGCACCAAGAGTCTCTTGTACAATCTCTTCTAAGGTAGTCGCCTCTGATTCCACTGCTCCTGTAAGAGGGTAGCACCCTAAGGTACGAAAACGCACTTTCTTATGTTGAATCTCTTCTCCCTCTTGTAACTTTATTCGGTCATCATCTACCATTATCAGATTCCCATCTCGTTCTACTACAGGGCGTTCCTTGGCATAATATAATGGTACAATTTCAATCTCTTCTCTTTGAATATATTGCCAAATATCTGCTTCTGTCCAATTAGAAATAGGGAAGACACGCATACTCTCCCCTTTTTGAATCTGCGTATTATAGACATTCCAAAGCTCTGGTCGTTGATTCTTAGGATCCCATGCATGGGCTTCATTACGGAACGAAAAGATTCTCTCCTTGGCACGAGACATTTCTTCATCCCGTCTTCCACCACCAAAAGCTGCATTAAATCCATACTGATCTAATCCTTGTTTTAAAGCTTGGGTCTTCATAATATCCGTATAGGCACTACCGTGGTCAAAGGGATTGATACCATTCTCTACTCCTTCTTGATTGGTATAGACTAACATTTCAATTCCTTTTTCCTTGGCAATACGGTCACGAAAAGTTGTCATATCTTGGAACTTCCATGTAGTATCTATATGCATAAATGGAAACGGTGGTTTCTCTGGATAGAATGCCTTCATGGCAAGGTGGAGCATCACAGAACTATCCTTTCCAATGGAATAGAGCATTACTGGCTTCTCACACTCGGCTGCTACTTCCCTCATAATATAGATTGCTTCTGCTTCTAATTGATCTAAATGTGTTTTTGTTTTCATATGCATTGTCCTTTTTTCTCTCTTTCCTTTCTTAACGATATAACATCCTTATAATATCCATACTACTTAGGAGAATCAAATAAACTATGTTATTTATAGCTTTTTCACCACACAGCTCTTCTGACAAAAGGCAATTCCATAACAGGTGATGTCTTTATACTTTTTCCCCTCTAATCCTTGCCGATACCACTTTGTCCTTATCTGCGCCAAAGCTTCTTCTGCCTTTCGTTCTAGCTCTTCCTCCTCTTTCGTCACTTTTATTTCGATGATGAAAGCCTTCCCTTTACGGGTTGGTGGTAGTAAGATTAAATCTGGTCTTCCCTTTCCTACTTCTATATTGGAATACAGATAATAACCCTCTATCCCATTATAAGCACCACTTAATAACCCATGATAAAAAGATTCCGAACCATCATAGTAACTAATCGTTCCCATTAGAAATTGGTTAAATTCTTCCTCCATTCCTTCTGCATCTCCTTCAATAGTTGCTTGATAGAATGGTAAGAAGCTGTTTGCCTTCACCTTTTGTTCTAGGAACTTTTGAATCCACTGATGAATCTGCATTTCATAAATATAGGCTACTTCTTCATTAGGAATCTCCATCTTAACATACTTCTTACGATTTTCAAATCTCTCGTCCACTTTCGTTAGATACCCTGTAAAATATAAGAAGTTCCATATATTATCTTTGCTATCACTCATTTCTTCATAGGTAATATCCTCATGAATAGCTTTCTCAATACTATCTCCTGCCATGAGAATCTCTAATTCGTTCTTCACCATTAAGTCTGCTTGATTCACCAAATCTTTCACAATGCTATTCCCACTACTGTGAGACCAATAAGGACTGGGATTGGCATGTTCATCCACATAGAGGGTCTTCATGTAATTCACCAAACTCCATGGATTATAGACTCTGTCCACTCCGAATACATACCCATTGTACCATTCTCTTACCGTATCTCTTCGGCTAGTTCTCTCATAATGAACCAACATTTCTTCTACTTCTTCTTCCGTAAATCCAAAGTATTCCCCGTACTCTTTATTCTCAATAGAAACCACTTCAAGATTATTAAGCCCTGTGAAAATA
>JAWXVF010000168.1:0-4984 GCA_044425555.1 Eubacteriales bacterium | reverse complement strand
GCCCACGCAGCATCTTCTATCCCCATGTTAAGCCCTATCATGAAAAGAGGATTCAAAATGCAGTTAAGCACGGCTCCTGTTAAAGAGCAAATCATAGCATATTTAGGAGAGCCGTCCGACCGAATGACTTTCATTGTTGCTTCTGCCGTCATCCAAAGAGGAAAACCAAAAGCCGTAATACTCACATAAGAAAAAGCTAAGTCGAAACTATTTACCGTAGCTCCCAATCCCCATAAGAGTGGATTTAGAAAAAGCAAGGTAATTATTGTAATCATAACACCTATGATTGGAGTTATTACCAAAACAGCTCCTACATATTTTTTCCCATTATCTAAGTCCTTCTTTCCCAAAGCAATGCTAAAATTCACTGCTCCACCAAAGCCAAGTAGGAGCATAATTGCCGTCGTCAAGGTGACCAGAGGAAAGGCTATGTTTGTTGCTGCATTACCATCAATTCCTATAATATGTCCAATAAAAAGTTGATCAACAATGTTGTAAAGTGCTGCCACAAGTCCACTAAAAATCGCTGGTAATGCATATTTTGCGATCGTTTTCGGGAGTGGATTATGTTCTAGTTCTTCGCCAATGCTCTTGATATTCACGTTCTTACCTCATATCTCTTTCGTTTTTTATTTTTTTCATACAATTCGTATACTTCTACTTTACTTGTTTTCCCCTTAGCTAAAGCAAGAATGACTCTGATGTGATTAAGACGTTTATTAGATTCCCTAAATGCGATAAGAATTACGAGAACATTATGCTATACCGAAAGAATATCATACATCTCTTACTAGAACTAAATCGGTATCAATACCTCAAATTGGGTTGTTTCTCTATTCTCCCCTTGCTGATTTAAAGAAATCGTCCCTGCGTGCAACAATACAATCTTCTTTACAATAGTAAGTCCCAATCCATTTCCTTTCGTACTATGAGAGTCATCGTCTTGATAGAATCGATCATAGATTTTATCAGGGTGATTAATCATAACACCTGTATTTTCAATGGTAAAACAAATAGCTTCTTCGTGCTTCTGTAATGTGATGATGATTTCCCCGTGTAAATCAGAAAATTTTATGGCATTTCCAATTAAATTCACCCACACTTGCTTCATTAAATCTCCATTGACAGAACAAGTCACTTCTTCTAATTCTAATGTGAATTCTAACTCTTTGTTACTCCATTGTTCTTCTAGTAAAATAATCACTTGGCGTATTTGCTCACTAATATTAATATCTGCTTTTTCAGACAATAAGACTTGATTTTCCACTTTAGATAGATTCAAGATATTGCTGGAAAGAGATGCAAGCCGTTTTGATTCTTCTATGATAATGGTAATATATTCATTTCTCTCTTCTTCCGATAAATTAGGATCTTTCAATAAAGATGCAAATCCATGAATAGAATTAATAGGTGTTTTAAATTCATGAGAAAACTGATTGATAAAATCACTGCGAAACAGCTCCACACTAGATAATTCTTCCGCCATAACATTAAAACTATCCCCTAGTTCCGCTAAATTAGGAGTATCAATCCGCACAGAAAAATCTCCTTTTGACACTTTATAGAATCCATCAATAAATGTTTTAATCAAAACCACTAATTTTTTTACAGGAAAAATTAACAATACAGAGCCTATTAATAAGCTAGAAATTCCAGCAATCACAAAATTAATTACAGAAAGAAAGCGAATGGAATATCCTTCTATGGAATATCCCGACCATAAAATAAGAAGCATCATAGAAATAGGCGTTACAAAAACAAGGATACAGAAAATCCAAATAACCATATGGAAATAACCTCGCAATGGTTGAATCTGTTTTTTATACTCACTACGTTCTTTTTTCATTGTTAACTACCGCCTTATATCCTAACCCACGTACCGATTCTAAAGAAAAATCACTGTACTCACCATATCGCTTACGCAAACGATTGACGTGAACATTAAGAGTTGCATCCGATGTTTCACTTTCCATTCCCCATATTTCATCCATAAGTTGTAATCTAGTAAAAATTCGATTCGGTGAGGATAATAGTTTGAAAAGTAATAAGAATTCTTTTTGTGGTAAATTTTCTGGAGTATTTCCCTGATAACTTACTTGAAAAAGTTCATAATCTAGTAAAAATTTACCTACTTGTACTTTCTTATCATTTGCAATTTGTGATCTACGAAGTAAAGCTCTAATCCGAAGAATCAATTCATCTTCATTTACGGGTTTGACCATATAATCGTCTGTTCCTACAATAAAACCACAACAACGTTCTTCTGGCAAATGTTTTGCTGTAACCATTAAAATAGGGGTTGTATTACCAGTTTCACGAAGCAATTTCGTGAATTCGTAACCATTCATATAGGGCATCATCACATCAAGTACAATGAGATCAATATATTCCGTATCCATTTTTTCTAATGCTTCTTTCCCATGTTCACAAGGAATTACTTGATAGTCGGCTTTTACCAAAATAGATGTCATAAGCTTTCTTGTATTTTTATCATCTTCCACTAATAAAATTTGAAACATTTCAAACACTCCTTCCTAAATTAATCATCACATTTTATCACCATAATAAAACTTTTTATAAATAAGTTGCCACAATCATAAAAATTCCCAATACCGTAAGTACCACTCCTGTAGCACGATTTAGAATTTTCGGTTGTGCTTTATTGGCAAAAAGTGCTGCCATTCTTGCAAAGAATAAGGTTGATAGGACACAAAGACTCATAATAACAAGATCTGGTATAATACTATTTAGTGAAAAATGAGATATGGAACCAAATAGTGCAGTAAATGTCATAATAAATACACTGGTTCCTACCGCTGTTTTCAATTCAAAACCTAGTACTAGAGTTAGAATCATTAACATCATAATTCCTCCACCTGCACCAATAAATCCACATACAAAACCAATTAACGCACCACAGATGATCGGTATGAGGTATACTGCTTTTCCTTTAAATTCTTTCGCCTCCTTAGGCACTTCTTCTTTAAAAGATTTCTTCAAGAAATTTAACCCCATAAATAATGATGCATATACCGTTAAATTCCCCATGGTAGTAGGTGGCACTAAGGAAGCAATATAGGCTCCTATCCCTGTAAAAATTAATACTGAAATAAATAATGTACGGCTTCTTTTCAAATCAATATTCTTATTCTTTCCATAAGTATAAGCCGAAACAGCTGATGCTAGTACATCAGAAGCCAAAGCAATCCCAATTGCTTCATATGGTTCTCTTCCTAAAAAGGTTACAAGCATAGGGGAAATTACCACTGCCGCACTCATACCTGCAAATCCCGTTCCTAATCCTGCTCCCATTCCTGCTAATATACAAATAATTAGTGTTTCCATTTTTTATCCTCTTTCCTATATTCATTTCTTCCTATTATGTAATGGTTCCGAATTATTATATTGATGTTACCATTCACAACCTATATTATAGAATGCTTTACTTTTTATGTCTACTCTTATTTACTCCTAATCCTAGCACAATAACAATTCTTAATTTACTTGTACTTGTCGAAATAAACTCTTTATATCATTTATTTTATTAGATGCATCACTGATACCATCATTATATAAATTAATAATTTTCTTCTTGTTTTTTTCTAACCAATTCACATCTAGCGTTCTTGTAGGACGTAAAATTATGGCTTTCCCTTCTCGTTCTAACTGTTCGCACAATTCCAATTGTTGATTGTAAATATCATTTCGATTTTCTAGTATTTCGATTACTTTTGGAAATTTTTTATACAATACTTTACTAAGCCTAGCTTCCTTTGATTTTTTTACATACCCTGTATTTCTAGTAAGAACAATCACATGAAATTCATTTCCATCTTCCATAGATTTTTCAATGGGTATATTTTGGCTTAATCCTCCATCTAATAACTTTCGCCCATCATATGGCATAATTTTACTAATAAAAGGAAAGGCACAGGAGGCTTTTATGGCTTCTAATTTTTCGCCATATTCATCCTTCTCATACCAAACAGTTTCCCCTGTACAACAATCAAAAGTACCTGTTAAAAACCTAGTATTAGAATATTGAAAGGTTTCCCAGTCAAGGGGCAATAGCTTGTTTGGAATTTCATCCAATATAAAATCCGTTCCAAAAAAAGATCCATTTTTCAAAAGATTACTTCTCCCTTTATACCTTTTATCACAGGAATATTTTTCCATAATCTCTTTATTACGATATAGTTGCTTGGACACATAGGATAATGCAGTAACTGCACCTGCTGATACTCCAATCACATAATCAAAAGAAATATTATGTTCTAAAAAGGCATCTAATACTCCTGCACTATAGAATCCTCTCATGCCTCCACCCTCTAAAACAAGTGATATTTTTGATGTGTTAAAAAAATTATCCATTTTATTTTCCCCTTCCTTATAAAATATAATATATTCTTTAATCATTACTATATCAGTCTTTTATAAATGAAAAATAAACTGTTGTTGTAAAATTAAGAAACCTATATGGTATTTCTCCATATAGGTTTCTTAATTTAATCACTTATTAAAAATCATGGTGTTTCTTAAGTTCTAAGAAAGGTAATTCCCCTTGTATGTCATCTATTTGCTCCAAAGGCATTACTGTCTTTAACATTTTTAAATACATCTTCTTGTGGATTTTTATCAAAATATCCTCACTAACCTCTTCTTTCTTATATTTGCTTATATTTACTTTTATTTATTTTCTACGAGAATCTACCTTTATATTTTCTATTTGTTCTATTGGTAATCCTGTAATAGTAGCAATTTCTGAATCTTCTAATTTTCCTAATAAATTTTTGGCAACTTCTAACTTTCCCTCTAACTTTCCCTCTAACTTTCCCTCTAATTTTCCTTCTCGTTTTCCTCTGATCTCACCACGTAATTCTGCATTATAAAAGGCACTATTTTTATCTTTCAATGCTTTCTCTCTCGTATTAAAAGCATCTCTCGTTTTAGGATCTCGACTTAGATTCGCCAATTTTTGTTTCGC
>JAWXVF010000012.1:0-33997 GCA_044425555.1 Eubacteriales bacterium | reverse complement strand
GATGTTAATTGCGACCGAATCCAATATTTAAATCATTTAGTAGTACAAGACATCTTGCAAAGTATTCTACATGGTCAAGATATTAAATTAGTGGAGAATAGAATTAAAAACCAAAATATAGAATTACCTTTCTGCTTCGACCAAAAAATCTACTTAATCAAAATGAATATCAACCGTGATTTTCACTTTAAAATGATGCAAGAATACCCTACTTATATCGTTACGTATTATAAAATCATGAAAAATCTTTTACAGGAAAATGGTACTTTTCTACTATATGATAGTGGCAATCATGTTTTCCTATGGCTACTACAAATTACTAATCGAGACGTTACATCCACCCAATTGGTATCCATTTTCAAAGAATTTATAGATGAATTATGCGATCAATTAAATCAATCTATTTCTATAGATTTCATTCAAAACGAACTTACATTTAACGAGTTAAAAAATGAATATTGCAATCTAAAAAAGGATACTATAATCAATCCGTCACCTGAAAACTCTTCTTCTATTATTCGCATAGAAGAGCCTTGTTGTTATTGCACCTTACAAAATCAAACAGAACAAATTGATATTACAAAATTAGAACATTCTATTAAAAAATTAGAAAGCTACTTAAATCTTAATGATGCACAAGCATTCCTTTCCATCATACGTTCTTTACAAAGCCAATGTAATACTATTACTAGTATGCATGATTTAAGAGGGATTCAATGCTACTTAAAAATCTCTTTTATCTTAATCCAATATATTGAGTGTCACAAAATAGAATACGAACTTTCTATGAAGGTTGGTATCTATGGTCTATATTACTTAAACGATTATAAATCTTGGAAAGAAGCATTCGACTATCTATGCATAGTCAGTCAACATATTTTTGAAATCATCTCTTATAAAGGCCATAGCAAAAACGACCTCTTAATAGAGAAAATCAAATCGTATATAGAATACCATATAACAACTTCTATTACATTAACGCAAATAGGTAAACACTTAAACTACAACGAATCCTATCTCTCACGATTATTTAAACAAGAAACAGGATTGAATTTATTTGAATATATTAATATTGTAAGAATTGAAAAAAGTAAAGATTTATTACTCCAAACAAACAAGAGCATTCAATCCATTGCATGGGAAATTGGATTTGATACTCCACAATATTTTACTGGTGTCTTTAAAAAATATGTAGGAATGACACCTAGTAATTATCGCTTACGAGAAGATCATACCATTTAAATAACATCAACTACCAATACCACCTTTTCAGGAGTTTATAATGAAATTATTACACAAATTATGCATCTTGTTATTCTTATTATTTATTCCTATTTTCACCACTTGTATGATTCTGCTAAATCACTTAGAACGCCAATTGACTACCAACGTCTTAACTTCATTAGAAAGGCATTCCAAATACGTAGCCGAGCGTGTAGAAACCGTTTTCAAAGATGTCTATATTAATAATAGTGCTTATCTTCTACATTCTGATATTGTAAAATTAAATGTAATTAACTATAGTTATAATAAATATGAATATTACAAATTAATTAATACCGTTCGGTCCCATTTAAATAACATTGTTGCATCTTCACCTTTTGTAGAAAGTGCATCTATTTATTACGAGAATTTAGGAACCGTCTTTCACTCTACACATAATGAGAAAGTTAGCTACGAAGTATTTGACCCTTTTGAATACGAAACAATCTCAACACAATTAAGACACTCCACCATTTCCTACTACGAAAATCCTATTTCGCATACACAAGAATTATCTATGCTTCTTGCCACCAATGGAGAATATTCTAGTTTTATCTTAGAGCTAATTATTAATACCGATGAATTTTACACTATCATAGACGAATATGAAAATGAAAAATTTATTATGCATCTGTGTAATTCTTTTACATTAACTAATTTAACCAAAGAGGAAGAAGTTGATTATCAAAACAATTATAACAACCAAGCAAACCAAAGAATCTCATTAGGAGGAAATTCTTATTTTATCCATACCGTCACTAGAGAATACGGAAATGTTATATTCATAGGCATCAATAATCTAACAGAACAATTAGGTTACGTGGAGCACTTCCATTATTTCTTTGGAATTTTATTAATATTTACTTTTATAGCTTTTGCTTTGTTTATTAAGAACATCTCTCATTTAATCAAAAAAGAGTATGAAAATGAAATTCTTATACAAAAATCAGAATTAAAACAACTACAAGCTCAAATTAATCCTCACTTTTTCTACAATACCTTCTTTATCCTACAGCGAATGATTAAAAGCGAATACAACTTAGACGCTCAACGTTTGGCTCAATTAATGGGACAATACTTTGAATATTTAACGAAAAATAGCGAGGAACTCGTACCATTAGAAGAGGAATTTCAACATTGTACCATTTATCTAGATATCCAAATGGTACGATTTGGCAATCGTATTACCTTTTATTGCGATGAATTATCGCCACAAGCTAGACGATGGAAAGTTCCTAAGTTAATTATCCAACCTATTATCGAAAACTCTTTTCAATATGGCTTACATAATGTCGCCAAAGAAGGCATTCTAGAAATTCATTGCTATGAGTCTACCAACCAAATCATCATCACCATTGAAGATAATGGGCAAGAAGTTTCAGAAGAACAATTATTTCATCTAAACGAAAAATTACACCATACTACCATACACAGTGATAACATTGAAATGACAGGTATTCATAATATTCACAGACGTTTACTAATCTATTCTAATAATACGAGCAAAATTACAATAACTCGCTCAAAACTTGGTGGTCTATGTACTAGTATTATTTTAACCGACAACCATCCACAAAACTATTAAAATCATTAATATCCTCATAAGAGAACTCTTATAGAGATTCCTCCGCTCTATAATTACTAGGACTAACTCCTACTTGCTTTTTAAATATTTTAAGAAAATAAAAGTAATCATTATATCCTATCTTTTCACAGATTTCACTCAATGATAACTCCGTTTCTACTAGGAGTTCTTTCGCTTTTTCAATTCTCAGATTAGCAAGGTAATTCGAGTACGTATCTCCTGTTTCTTTTTTAAACAATTGACTAATATAATTAGCATTTAGATTTAATTCTTTGGCAATAATCGTGGTAGAAATATTCTTGTGATAATTTTCATTAATATATTTCATTACATACAAAAAGTTATTATTAAATGTAGAAAAATTCTCCATAGTAGTATTCTTCGTTCGTAACAATCGCTTTAAGTAGTCTAACATTTCCACATAATTTTTATATTGCTTGCACAAACTCTCATAACTATAGAGGTATTCATCTTCAAAATCCATTTGGTTTGCCGATGCACAATAAGTAATCATTAGATTATGTAAAGCCAATGCAAATAAAATATTATATTCCCCTATACGCTCTCGATTGCTAACACTTTCTAAGATTTCCTTGATTTTTTCTATCTGATTATTCGATACTGCTTGTTGTAGTGTTTTCAATATCTTAGATGGTGTCTCTGTTTTTGTCCGAACTACTTGAAACTCACCTGTAATAAAGTATTGAAAACACATAATTGTAGATTGTTCAATGGCACTTTTTAATTGATCAATGGGAAACGCACCAACTATAGCAATACTTCTTATAAATTGTGCTTCCCACTCTATTTGTTCTACTTCTTCATACGGATCATTAGACAGATACAGATATTGATTGCGCCCCAATTTAATAGATACATTTCCACCTAGTAATTCTAATATAGGACGTTCACTAATAGAACCTGCAATATAGATGATCTGTTCATTTTCAATTCCATATTGATTCAAATAAATATTTACTCGATCGTAACATTCATCTTCTATCATATCTAATATATCATATTGCGTTAAATTATCCGTAATCTCAATACTCTTTTGCTCTATTGCCCCTTGAAGTACTTCAATTAACTCATTGTAATCAAGAGGTTTAATAAAATACCCTAGCACATTATATTTAATTGCTTTCTGAGCATATGTAAAATCTGCATACCCACTAATAATAACTACTCTAATATAAGGGTATGTTTTCGCTACATAATCCGCTATCTCTAATCCACTAATCTGTGGCATACGAATATCAGTAATAATAAAGTCTAGTTCCATACAATGCTCATCAATATACTTCATAGCCTTAGTACTATCTACAAAAGATGCCACTAATTCTAGCCCCAATTTCCCCCAAGGAATTGACGACACCATACTCTTTATTACAAAAGGTTCATTATCTATGATAATTACTTTCACTATCCCATTCTCCTTGCTCATCATTTATTGAAAAATCGGTAACGTAATAGTTACCTTCGTTCCATAATTAGCATTACTATCAATTGATAGACCATACTCCTTAGAGTATTCTAATCGCAAACGATTATGCACATTTAGTAGTCCTATGTGATCTAAGTATTTATGAGTTGGCTCTTGATGTAAAGCTTCCATAATATCAAGTAGTTTCTCTTCTTCAATGCCTACCCCATCATCTTGTACTACAATCTGTAGTATAAGACTCTCTATCACAGTAGAACCAATATATAGAATAGATGGTTCTACTTTTGGCTCAATTCCATGAAATAAAGCATTTTCAATCAATGGTTGAAGGATCATTTTAGGAACCAATATATCTTGTGTTGATTGGGATATATTTTTAATCACTTCAAATTGATTCTGAAAGCGAATCTTTTGAATATTTAGATAGGAATCAATGGATTCTAATTCTTCTAAAAGGGTCACTTTAATATCCTCAGATATACTATAACGAAATATTTTTCCCATTGCGACTGAAATATCATATATTTCAGTCGACCCATAATCTATACTTAATCCTCTAACTGTTTCTAATGTATTATATAGAAAATGTGGATTAATCTGACTTCGTAAGTGTGCTATTTCAGCTTTTGTTCGTTCTACTTCTGCATTTAATGCTTTCGTTGTAGTCTCTACTAATTGCGTATTCAAACTGGCAATTTCTGATAACATTTTCTCAAATTCTCTAGAAACAGTTGAAATCTCTAAACTTCCTTCAATAAGAAATGGCTCCCTACTATGATCTAGTGATTCACGATCAATATTTTTAATAAAGTTACATAATTGATTAATAGGATTCACTATATTATTCAATAATAAAAAGGCAATACCAATGATAAAAATCACAATGCATAATACAAGGATATTCATAAACAATTTCACAGAAGAAATCTTAGCATTCAACTCATTCCTATTGATAATATTCACTAGATTACATCTAATATCTGGTATATGAATATTGCTAATCATGTAATCTTCCTTCACTTCTTCCCCATTTACTATTCTCTCTATTGTAGATTCCCAAATAGATATTTGTTCTTCATTGAAGTGATATAATTGATTAGACTCATCAATTAACACCGAGTAAAAAGATTCATCCGTGAAGAACGTTGTCTTCTTAGGATCTATACTAATTACAATACTTCCCACTAGTTCTTCTTTTTGAAGCTGCTCATTGTATTCATAAATATTCTTACTAAAGACTAAATAATTTCTCTTATGTACTGCTGTATAGGTAGCAGATAACAAACCCAAACATTGTACAGATTCAGTATCATTCAACGCAAGAAATGTCGCCTGCGTCTCTTGTGTATAAAAAGTAGAATAATGAAATTGCTCATTAAAAATAGTAATATCCATAATATCATTATTCATAATTGCCAACGATTGTACCGTCTTCGTAAATTCACGAAAACATAGTAAAGACACTTCTCCATAAGGTTCCTTTAGTAGGTATTGTAAATTTGTGTCATATTGCACAAAATCAAATATGGTACTCATTTTATTAGATAAAAATAACATCTCTTGTTGTATCTTCTTCGTATGTGCTTGCACATATTCAATCTCTTGATTTAATATGGTATTGGAAATATAAGTAGCCGTAAGATAGGAAACACTTCCACTAACGATTAATAGTACCGTAGACAATAGATAAAATTGTTTTGTAAGAGAGTATTTACGTAGTAATCTCAAAGGCAACCTCCTATGTATATAATTACTTTATTATACTCTAAAAGCAAATGGATTTATAGGGATTTTTTGAATTTATCACCACATACTATAATATCTAACAATTATCCATTGTATATCATCCCTTAGAATGATAAACTACCCATATATTTTATTATGTTAACCAAGCAAATAAAAGGAATCCAATGAAGAAAAAAGGTATCGTTTTAATTCTTATCTTAATATTGTGTATCATTACATTCACCACTTGTATACTCAACCATTATGTATCTTTTTTTTCACTATCTAATGAGCAAAGCAATCATGAGTTAATAGAAATATCCATTAGTTTATGGGATATTGAAAACGCACTATCTGGTGGAGAAAATGATCTTGCATTACAGAGATTACAAGATATGTTTCATATTAAATTAGTGCCTATGAATGTTACTTGGGATGACTTCCAACAAAAGATTCCACTTTGGGCAGCATCAGGCACATTACCAGATGTGTTTACCCTTGATATAATCGGTTCTGCTACTTATTATGATTGGATAGATACTGGAATTATTCAAGGACTTCCAACGGACTTGTCTCATTATCCAAACCTTGCTGAATATGTGAACTCTGAAGACTTTGACTTTCCTTATAAGGTAGACGGTCAAATATTCTCTATTCCACGAAAAAGTTATCCTGACATAGAGAGCACCTCTGTGGGTAGAGTTTTATTCTACCGATGGGACTTAGCACAAGCAGTAGGAATTACAGAAGAACCTGAAACGTATCAAGACTTTGTCGATATGATGGTACGTATTATAGCAGCTGATCCAGAAGATAAGAATATACAAGGACTAACCTCTACACAAGCTTCTCTCCTTAATTCTTTCCTCTTTAATTATAGTATTCCTGGAGGCGAACTGCAAGGTACCACTTATAGATGGACCAAACAGGAGGATGGAACCTTTCTTCCAAGCTATTTTGCTGGAGATATGATGGCTACATTCCAACTAGCTAGAGATATGTACCAAAGTGGTGCCATAGAGCCAAATATCGCTACGAATACCACTCAACAATCTAATGAATTATTCCTACAAGGAAAGTGTGCTGCCATCTTAAGATCAGGAGGTGCCATTGGTGCTTATAATGATTATGGTCGCTATTGGGAGGAAATCTATCCTGGGCAAGATTTTTTAGAAGATGTTAGATTATTACCACTTCTTGAATCTATAGATGGCAATAGATACTACAACTTTGCCAATGTGGCATATTCAGAAACCTATATTTCATCTTCCGTTTCAGCAGAGAAATTAGATCGTATTCTTCAATTGTACGATTTCTTAGCCACAGATGAGGGGTACCAATTAGTTAACTACGGTTTAGAAGGTGTAGATTTTGAAGTAGTTGATGGGTATGTTCAATTATTAGTTGAATACGATGATATCCTTGCAAAATATCCACTTTGTGCTTCCGGTAATTCCCTCCTAGAATGGGGACGTGCAGGTTGGGATGAGACAGTTCCTGGTAAGACACCTGAAGAATATAGACAAATGAACATTGCAAGAAAAGAAGAAGCCGTTACCATCGGTATCCTTCCAAGCCATGATTTAAGATACTCTTACTTAAATTTACCACTTAAAAACGACTTATTCTTCACCACACCAGATGATTTATTAACGATTATGATCTCTACAGAACCTGTAGAAACCATGGTGAATCAACTTCTAGCAGATTACGAATCCAAAGGTTTATCTGCTGTCATTCATGAAGTAAATCAAGCTGCTACAGAACTTGGTTGGCAATAACAATACTCAAAAGAGTCATGTGTCTTATTAGAGAAACACGACTCTTTCCACACATTTTAAAGGAGGATAACACATGAACGGTTACATTACTAGTAAAACAGAATGGATCTATTTTGACACACCAACTGCTCCCTTAGAGAATACTTACTCTATAGCAATAGCGAAGAATGGCTTACGGGGAATTCAAATGATTGTAGATTCTACAGAGGATAGTATTCAAGTCGAACTGGATCATTCATCCATTCAATCAGAATTATTTGAAATGATACCTATTCCAGTAGAATACAATACTATTAGCGACAATGCACAAGGCGGTCAATTCGTACAAATGGATTATAGTCTTGACAAACCTGACTATTGTACTAGAAAGGCTCCTTTTGAAGTGTTTGATTGTCTAAAGCCTGCCCTTAAAAATACCATTCCGACTAAGAATGGAAAAGCTGTATTTTATTTTACCATTCGTCCTAAAGAGCAGACACAACAGATAAATACCTCTATTACCATCAAAACCTCTAAGGATACCTTTTCACTAAACTTACAGATTACGGTATACCAAGTTACCATTCCAGAAGAACAACTAAAGGTCACTAATTGGTTTCACATTGAAAATATGGCAACTTATCATCACATAGAGTATGGTAGCCAAGCACATTTAGACATGGTACGTCTCTATGCCAAAGCTATGAAACGCATACGACAAACACATTTCTTCATGATCATTGATGAACGCGCTGTAGTAACGAAAAACAAAGAATTTAATTTTGATTATCTCCTACCATTTATTAGGATTTTTCGAGAGGAAGGAATTCGTACTATGGAAATTGGTTATTTAGCACAGAGAGGTCCTAATATGTTTGATGAGCATTTTAAATTCGCTCTAGATCGCTCTCTTGTTATTGATACAGATGAAGGCTATGTAACTTTAAATAAATATTTACAAGCACTTTCTTCGTTTCTTTACGAAAACAATCTAGAAAAAAATGTGATCTTCCATATATCAGATGAACCAGATGTCCATACAGACGATGATGATATTCTTCAAAAGAGAAGAAAAACCTACTATATGATTGCAAGTTTACTCAGAAAATATATACCTGGTTCTAAAGTAATCGAAGCCATTGCTACTTCTATGTTTCGAGGTGGGATTGATATCTTAGTTCCTTTATCTTCTAACTACGAGAAGAAAAAGGAAGCCTTTGACTTACTCATTGAAAGTGGTGATGAAGTTTGGAACTATGTTTGCTGTTCTCCTGGTGGAAAGTATCTTAATCGATTTTTAGATTTTGATTTAATTCGTAATCGCTTGCTTTTTTGGAGCTGTTCGGCGTATAATATGAGTGGATTCTTACATTGGGGGTTCAATATGATTTTTAATGGTGACGATCCATTTAAAACTTCTAGTTGTTACAATTCTTCAGGATTAGGTACTAATTTCCCTTGTGGAGATGGACATATTGTATACCCTGCTTTAGAAGCACCTTACCTATCTATGAGATTAGAAGCACAACGACAAGGAGCAGAAGATTGCGAATTACTCAACCTTCTTAAAGTTAAGAATTATGACGTATATCAAGAAATTTTAGGCAGTACATTTCGTAAGAACGATGATTATAATGCTGATCCCACCGACTTCGAAGAAACCTATTGTAAGTTACTTCAACATTTAGAATAACACAGAAAGGAACCACTATACATGAAGAAAAATATAGTTTTTATAATGGCAGATGATATGGGAGCTTGGGCAATGAATTGTGCTGGTAACAAAGACATTATCACCCCTAATCTAGATCAACTTGCTGTTAACGGAATACGCTACGATAACTTTTTCTGTACTTCACCTGTATGCTCACCTGCTAGAGCCTCTATTGCAACAGGTACTATGCCATCTTTCCATGGTGTTCATGATTGGATTGCAAAAGGAAACGTAGACACCAGTAAATACGATACACCAGAGAGTAATTATCAGTTCCCCACAAAAGATACAGGCATTGATTACTTAGAAGGCATTGATACCTACATGGAACATCTTGGACGTGCAGGCTATAAATGTTCTCTTAGCGGAAAGTGGCACTTAGGATCTAATGATGAAATGAAAGAAGGATTCAATCAATGGTACACTATTGCCACAGGAGGTTGCTGGTACTATGCTGCAGAAACCTATGAAAATGGCCAATTCCAACTTAATAAAGAATACATTACAGATTCAATCACCAATAAAGCCATTGATTACATTAAAGATTTCAAATCCCAGGAAGATCCTTTTTATCTAAGTGTTCACTACACTGCACCACACTCGCCATGGGATCCTGATAATCATCCTGACGAATATTTAGAAATGTATCGCGATTGTGAATTCAGTGCTACTCCAGACTTACCTGTACATAATGATCAAGTAGCTAGTGCACCTGTAGGTGATACCAAGGAAGCTCGTACTGAAAACTTAACAGGATATTATGCATCTATTACTGCTATGGATGCAGGAATTGGTAAGATTATGGAAGAATTAGAAAAATCAAATCAATTAGACAATACCGTCATTATTTTCACCTCTGATAATGGAATGAACATGGGACATCATGGAATCTGGGGAAAAGGAAATGGAACGTATCCACCAAATATGTTTGATAGTTCTATTAAAGTTCCATTTATTATTTCAGGGGTCGAGAATGATATGAAAAATACCGTATCACAAAAATACGCTACACATTGTGATGTATTTCCTACCATTTTAGAAATTGCAGGTATCCCATATACCCCTCATGACAAGCAACCAGGTGTCAGCCTCTACTCACCTAATAGCCAACAGGAGGTTATTATCTGTGATGAATATGGAATTGTTCGTATGATTCGTACCAAAGAACATAAGTTCATTAAGAATTACAAAACTTCTAAGGAAGAATTCTATGATATCTCTAAGGATATTGATGAAACAAATGATTTAATAGATAATTCTGAATACCAAACTATTATTAAGGAATTAAGAGAGAAATTAGAATCTTGGTTCACACAATATGGTTCTGAACAAAATAGTGGTATTAAATGCGATGTTCGAGGTGGTGGTCAATTCAAACTCTGCCATGAAGATGCTTCCTTTAACACAGAATTGAAATTCTACCATAAACATAGAGAAGGGGATAATATTCCTTCTAATAAATAGTATAAGTAATGTATCTTATCAAATAACTGGCTCTTTCTTAAAAAGAATTAGATAAATAACTAATTTTCAAGGAGGAGCCTTTTTGATTATAGTTCACTACTTGGGAAACGTTTACATTTCACTTTTTTCTTAATATTTTTTTCTAATTCCTGATTATCTGACAGATTAATAGAAAAATAATCATTATCCTTTGATACAAATAGAATAACATCTTGAGAAAAGAGAACTACCTTTAAACTTTTCCAGTCAAATTCTTCTTGTTTATCATCTCTTTCAACAACTACTTTCTCTTCTTTGATTGTTACACAAACTGGCTTCTCTAACTCTTGAAACTCTACACGTTTTGATATATTCTCCCGCGTTTGGTTATATTTTGGACGATAGACACCATTGAATCCAAACATTATTACCATCAAAAATAAAGTACAAATAAGCGTCCCCCCATTATAGCGTCCACCACTATTAGGAACTGTCATAATAATTATAAACAATAGAGGCATGGTTGAAATAATTGTTAAATTCTTTTTTAGAATAAACTCATCTTCTTCATTTAACATAATCATCTTGTTTTCAAATAAAATCATTTCTTGATTCAGCTTGTATGAAAATTTCATAGGCACCTCCTTATGAATGTAGTCATAGATTTTTAATAAATGCTATTCACTTACATTAAGATTATCATTGAATAATACATTATGTGTTACAAGATCTTTATTATCATACATATTATGCACATGACCTACCGTGTTAGTAGCAATTTCATTTAACACCTCCATTGCCATATTATCAACCAAATTTTTATGTATTTGACTACTTGTTTTGTTTATATCTGCAATAGCCTGACTTTGTTGACTTTGCAAAGTTATAATACTTGCTTCTTTTTTAGTAACAGCACTAAATGCATCTGTATTTTCTAATAAATTGTTACTATTTTTAATTGAATTTATCTCATTTTGTAATGTTGTAATTTCCTTAGAATAATCTGCATTCGTATTGCTAATCTTTCGATTAGTATCTGCAATGTTATCCGCAATCTTAGCTTGACCAGATACTTGTATATCATCTATTCTAACTCCTAACCATTTTTGTGGTTCTAAAGAAGCGACATTCCTCGCTTTATACAAGTCACCTAAACTACCATATATACTAAATGTATCTAGTCCAAAAGCAACTAATTCATCAAAATTTTCATTGCTCATTACTCCGTTTTCTTTGATACTAGAATAAAGTGCTGTAGAACTTCCTGTTAAAAATAAACCATCTTTCGTAAATGACATTATTTTCATTCCCACACGGGTAGAATTTGTCGCAGTCGGCTTAAATGTTAGTAAACTTGAAACAATATCTATCACTTTAACTGCACCACACAATATCGTTAGACTATCATCACCTGACCCGAAGAAAAATTGTCCTGAACTTTTTGTAACATATTCGCTCCAACCAGTATCTCCTATAGTACTAAGCATTAAGCCACTACCAACAACGCCACCAATAACTGCTGGCACCACAATTGTTCCCACAACAGCAGCAATAATTGTCGCTACAGATATTCCTAAAATAGCACTAAATCCAGCATTTTGTAGCCAACCATAAATCGAGCCACCAGACTCGGATATACCACCATCATCTGCAAATACCACCATAGTTTGTGCAACTATCAACATATGAAAAGCCAATAGAAATAATTTTACTACAATATCTTTTGCTCTTTTTTGCTTGGATAATGCCAGTTGTAAGCAAGCTAGTAGCACCAACATAATTGTTGCTATCCCACGCATATAAAAACTATATTGACAAACGTTCCATAAAATAAAGTTCAATATACTTGCAATGGCAAACCCTTGCGCCCATACACCAATATGATTTGTAGCAAGATCATAGGTTGGTTGATTTTTCAATCCTTTCTCAACTTTGGGACGATTTATTGCACACAATCCTATCATTATAAATTGTGTATATGCACTATCTCGTCCTTGTGTATAGATCATAAAGAATAACAAAGAGAGAATTGCCGTTGTTAATGGATTAAAAATTACAAAAGCAATCATTACTGCAACTGCATACATAATCCAAACAACATTTGTATCAATACCACCCTTAAAGTGTATTAGAATTGATTTCGGTATTGCTGTAAGCAGGTCTACTACACCTGAAAATTTTCTTTTCTTGCAAATGTCATATAATATCTTTAGTAAAAAGGTAATCAAAATAAACAATGGAGCAACTAGATAGGTAGTTTCAATTGTTCCCATATTCATTTCAAAACCATATAATTTACTTGGTGTACTAATCTGTCCTCCCATTACATAGGGTGTCAAATTTCCCCATACAGCCTTTCGATCAAACATAAATGTATCATTAATAAAGCATGTGGCATACATATTATATCCAAATAACAATATTGTCCATATCGCCATAAGAATTACTGATACCATTTTGTTTTTAAAAACATCTACAACCATTTTAGGTAAATTTTTAAGAAACATCAATACTATATAGGGAACTAAGAGGAACCCATTTTGAGGGAACATTTTGCTACTTACAATTTTTTCATAATCAGTGGGTTCCTTAACCGTATCTTTGTAAGGATTATATCCAGAACCTTTTACACTCCCATCTTTTCGCGTAAACTCAGTTTCTTTTTGTAGTCGCATGATTTCACAGCGAATTACGCCATAATATTGATCTATACTTGTTTTTTCAAAGACTGCATCTGTGTCTTGATGGAATTCACCATTACGTACAATATGTAAATCTGTTTGATCACCCACTACTGTTGTATGAAATGCTTCTCGAATAAATACATTACTAACTAGTGAGGTTTCAAAACTACAAATAGGTTCCGTAATCGGTGTTTCAAATTTATTATTTGACCATTCATGCCATTGTTCTAATTTAAAATCTTCTTGAATACTTTTAGCAAGTAGTTCTTTTTCAAAAGCAGCCATAACTCCTTCGCAATCATCACAACTTGTAATAATTGTTTTGCTCTTTGTGCTATAAATACCCACAAAAGTTTGATCATCATAATAAAAATGAAGATTTGCTTGTGCATTTTGCAACGTACTATTTTTAAAACTACAACTATATATGGAAGAGGTTATTATATCTAATTGACGACGTACGCCTTCTCTAATGGCAATATTCCCATCACTCTCGTTCAGAATTTTATCTTTTTTTAGATTTTCTAATATTTTCTTACTTTCTTCTTCACTAAATTCATCAAAAAAAGTGTCTTTCACACCACTAATTCGTTCCTTACCATTTAATCCCATTATAAGTTTTAGCAAAAAATAGTATTCTCTAGTTTTCATTTCATATCTAAGTACAAGTTTTTGTACCTGCTCACTCATCTATTTGCTCCTTTTTCTTTTTGTATTATATCTCTAATTTATCATAATTGGTTTTTATGACACTACTACTCAACAGAATGATTTGTGACTAAATCTGTTATTGTTTCTTTTAATATTCTTGTTAGACCATACCTTCCACCAAGCCAATAGTGGGTATTCGTTTCAACAATGCATTTAATTTCATTATCTGACAAACCATTATCTTCATCAATCACAATCCCATTAATTGGATGAGACACCTGTTCGATTCCACTAGCAACAATCAATCCATTACTTTCTGTTGTAATCCAAACATATTCCTTAGAGTCTAGATATAGTTGTCTAACTTTTTCACCTGGTATATGATCATTTGTGTCGTATAGATCTGTCACCATATGTATATCCTCTATTTTATCAACTTTTACAAGTCCGCCAAATGTTAACTGTCCTGTTGCAATGTAAACACTGTGACCTATTGGCAATATTGCATTAATATATGGATGTGGTAATCCTGATTGTATATCTAAATATTGAAATTGATTTGTTGTGACATCTAGAATGCTAACACCACCAGGATTGCTGTCAAGATAGGAACCAAACCAAATTTCACCATCTATTTCAGTTATCGTATTAACCGGATTAGAAGCTAGTCCGTTACTTTGTTTATATATATATGTTACCTTCCAAGTTTCATTCTTATAAGTAAATAATGTGCACCCTTGCATAGTTCCGACATAGATACCATGTGCTGTTTCAAGTATGGAATTCGTTCTTCCTGCAGACATTTCAGGCGTGCTAAAATCAGTTCGATCACCATTTTCATATAATATACTAACCCCCTCATTATGCCCAATCCAAATACTATTGTCAACATTAGAAACTACTATATCTGCAGCATAAATCAACTGAATATCATCAAGAACGTAACCGATTACCTCTCCTGTAATGTAATCAATACTTTTAATACCATCTTTACCACCAACCCACAAGCTATCTTCTGTAATAAGTAATGCGGAAATTTCCTCCCCCTCTAAATACACATCAGTATATTCAAGGGTAAATAATATCTTCTCTAAATCAGAGTTTTGTTGTTGTTGCCACATTTCATTTATAAAAATTATTGTTATGATTACAAAAACAACGCTTGTAATTATTCTAGTTTTCATACAAATACCCCTTTTTTATTTATAGGACTACGTACTATATTTCCAATATATTATCACAAAACAACTCTAACTCTTCTTTATCGTGAGATACGTACACTATTGTTTTATTTTCAGATAAATATTGTTTTAAGTATACTAAAATTTTCTTTTTCGTTTCGTTGTCAACATTACTTAAGGGTTCATCCAATAACAAAATATTCTTATCCGACATTAAAGCACGTGCAAAAGAAACACGTTTCGCTTGTCCTCCTGAAATATTTCGAGGTATTCGATTAAGTATTGGCAAAATTTCTAAATGGTCGCAAATATTACGTAGTTGATCTTGTACCTTTTTTCGTTGTTTTAGTGATATTGAAAATAGAATATTTTCTTTTACAGTCATATGCTCCCACAAAATAGGTTCTTGCATGACCAACGCAACATCTCGCCTATGTGGTGGAATGTTTTTTGTTATTCGCTTTTTATTTAAAATAAGTTCTCCTGTAAAATCATTATCTAGACCCGTAATACTCCTAAGTAAAGTTGTTTTTCCACATCCACTGTTGCCTTTAATCCCTATAGTTTGCCCTGTCAGAATCTCCAAATTAAAGTTAGTAAATACAGATAATTCACCGTAATTTTTACTATAATTTGTTAAACTTATCATGTTATCTCTCCTTGTGCTTACCTCTCCAATCAAACAAACCTATCATTACAATAGTAAGTAACAAAGTCATAACTACCGTTAACAAACAAAATCCACTTACAAGCTGACTTGCACCATAGTGAAGATAATTATAAATCATCACTGCTAAGGTTTGGTATCCAGGTGGCATAAGTATTAATCCAATTCCTTCCTCTCCCATAGACAATAGAAATGTCATTAAAAAACTACCTACTAAAATAGGTAGGTACATGGGTAAAATAATACAAAAAAACAAAGTAATTTTACTTCTCATGTAACATCTTGCAATCTCTATCTTTTTCATGTCCATATGCTTTTGGTACATCATCATTGACAAAAAAACAAATGGCATATATTTAATCCCACATCCTAACGCTGGGAATATTACCGAACGACTCATGTTATGAATAATAGAACCATTTACAGTAGATAACAATCCCATTGCAATTAAAGAAGAAGGCATTGCCAAGGGAACTAGTGCAAGTATGGTGATTGGTAAATTGATTTTTTTATGTAACACTAATACTAATGGTAATGTTACACCAACAGCAATACCACCAGCGTACGCTGAAATCATTACAGAAACAGTAAATTCATCCCAACATATTTCTATAGATTTCATAATATTCTCAAAATCACCTGCTGTATAAGCAAATGTTACGGTTGGTACTATAATTTGTATCAAGCAGACTAATAATCCAAACTTACAAAACCATCTTAAAATACCTGTTGTATGTATTTTTTTATTATTGTTCTGATTCTTGTAAATTGCAGTTCTCTTCATTGTTACCACCAATGCACTTGCAACCGCTAAAACGATCATAATTAGTGGTAATGATATAAAACCTACTGTTGTTAAATCCAAACCCTTACTATAACTAGAAAAAATCTCTAAAGTAAATGTATTATATTGAAATAACGAGGGCACTGAAAAGTCAGTTACTGACAAAATAAAGATTAACATTCCTGCAACTGTAATAATAGGTCGTAGACTTGGGATAATTATTTTAAAGACCACATCATTCCAACCATAATATAACAACGCCAATTCTTGTTGCTGTATATCTAGTCGTTCAAGTTCCATTAGAATAAGTCCTGTAGCGATTGGTAAAAAAGATAGCAAATTGACAAAAATGCACGAGAAAAATCCACTCGCCATGCTACGAGCTATTGTTGGTGATATATTTAACATATATCGTACCATATACATAAAGGATAGTGCATAAATGTAATAAGGAATGGGAGAAAATGCTAGAAAGAACCATCTAGTTTTTTTGTTATACAGGCTTGTAGAACGTACAGCAAGTGCTGCTTTAAGACCAACTAATACACATAAGAAACTTGAAGTAGCACCTAATTTGAGACTAGACCACAAAAGTCCCATTAACCTAGTTGAAAAGAGATAATCTAATCCAACAGTAGGCACACCAACAAAGCCTATAATTGGTAGTGCCATTAGGACAAAATATGGGAGAATACAAAAGACATCTAGGTTTATTGGATTGAGTTTAGTTTGCATTAATAAATATTTCTTCCACATCAGCTGCAGCAACTTCTAGCATATTATAAATTTCACGAAGATTAAGATCCATACCTTTCACACCAAACTCACTCTCCCCACTGCGTACCGAAACATCAAAGAAACCATTATTTATCATAGCTTGTTCATTTTCAACTGATAATAAGAAGTCTATGAGTAATTTACCATTCTCTTGGTTTGGTGCATTATTAATCAATGCAATTGTAGATGGGGTAATTAAAGTACCAATTCCGTCTTTTTCTTGATCTGGATAAACCATAACAACGTTATACCCTGCTTCAATCGCAACTTTTGCATCATCTGTATCCGTGTAACCAACAGCTACTTGCCCTGCTGCTGCCATATCCTTTGTTACAGAATTACCATCAACAATTTGTACTCCAACACTACTTATATTTGTTAAAAACTCCTTGCCTCCTTGCTTACCAAGTAAAGCATACATAGCAGCCACTTGTGTTTTCGTAGTACCAAACGCTGGGTAGGCTAATGCTAAATCTTCTCCATTAAAACTACCATCACTAAAATTATAAACTGTAGTAGGATATTGATTTTCTGTTAATAAATCACCATTTACTAACAGAACTCTTGCTCTGCCACCTATAGCCGTCCAGTATCCGTCAACATCTTTGTAAGCATCTGGAATATCATTTGCAACTATTGAGTTATACGCCTCTAATAATGATTGTTCCTGTAAGCTTATCGTTTGAATAAATTCATTATTCCAAAAAACATCACAAACAGGTTGATCCACTTCTGCTATAATACGATTTACCAAACCCGTAGTTTTGTTGGCTTCGCTATCATAAACAGGCAAAACTTTAATACCTGTTTCACTTTCAAATTGATCAAATAGAGGTTGGCAGTACTGTTGCTCAACCGCTGTATAGATAATAACTTCTTCACTTACTTGACTATCGTCTAGTTCAGAGGACACTGCACTATTTAAGTCAGCATCATTTGAACTATTGTTACTACACCCAGTTAATAATCCTGCTATTAAAAGTGTAAATACAAGTATTTTTCTATTAAACATTTTGATATCTCCATACTGTTTATTAATATTATTTCTTTATTAAAAAGCAACTTTTCAATAATACCATATCTGCTTTTTATTGTCAATTATCAAAATTCCCAAAACACGGAAATCAATTTTCAGTATTACATATTTCAAGAATTAAACAAGGATCAATTAGACTAATCTAACAATAATAAAATAAAACAAGTTTTATTTGAAAAAAGACGTTTTGACTTTGTTTTATCCTTATAGGAACGCATAGAGTTTAATTCAATTTTTCGTATCATATTTAACACTTTTTGTACATTAGCTTCTTGCTCTACAATTGCTTTTGCAGTATCTTTTTGACAATTTAGGGCATCTGCTACTATGACACAACCTTTTAACTTTAAGGTTTTTATCAGATTTTGAACCGTTGGAATTTCATTACTTTTATCATAAACAGTTTCCTGTGCAAATGTCAAACCTATCTCTGCAATTTGAGCACTAACAATATGTATTAGCTAGTTGGGAGCCTGATGGTTATACCCCAGTAACACGCTATTTTGTATACATATCGCATAGCACCAGACTTTTTTTATCATCCTGGCAACACTTTCGCCTGTTTTATAGTAAATGCAATTCCAAATTTACGGATAGTACCTACATTGCGTTCTTCTAAATCTGCTACATATTGTTTCTTCTCGATTTGTTCAATGGCTAACCTGGCCTTTGCTTCTAATTCTTCTTCTGTTCTTGCTATTTTAAATTCTAATACAGCACCAAAGGAACCATCTTTTGCTTCTATGGTTAAATCGTATCTACCATACCCTGCTTCTCGATTGGATTTTACTAGATATCCTTCTCCAAAATGAATTAACATACATAGCACAATTCCATGGTACAAGGCTTCTTGGTTATCATGAAAGCTTACTGTTCGAAATAACATTTCATTTAACACTTCTTCCATGTCTTTATAATCACCCTCTAATACAGCTATCTTAAACCGTTCATAATACGTAGAAATTCCTGTATTTTTTAGCCATGAATGGATATTCTTTTTCAACTCCATTCTCACTTCTTTATTAGGAATCTTTAATGTTCTATATTCCAAATCATCAATGGTATCTTCTCCTGTGCTTGTTAAATATCCTGTCAAAAACAACATGGTCATTACCGTTTCTTCCGAATCATCTAACTCTCTATAAGAGATATTCTCGTCAATGATGTAGTCTAGTTCTTCTCCATTTAGTAGCTTAACCAACCCCGATTTCATACTGTTATACCCAGAACGTAACACCTTTTTCAGCAGTAGATTTTCACCTGTATTGACCCAATAGGGCTTTAATTTCTCATTTTCCACATAATTAATAATACTCCATGGATTGTAAATCTTTGTCTTTCCAAAGAGATATCCATTGTACCAGGTTCTTACTCCTTCTATGGTATCTTCTAATTCATAATACTGTAAACATTCTACTACTTCTTCATCCGTAAATCCAAAATACTCACTAAAATGGCTATCCGTGATCCCATACACTCTTAAATGATTCAACTCCGAAAACATACTCTCACTGGATACTCTCACTACTCCTGTCATTACTGCAAATTTCAAAGAATCATTTGTTTTCAATACTTCTGAATACATTCCTCGAAAAAACTGAATTACTTCTGTATAAAAACCCTTGTGATAGCTATTGTCTATGGGTACATCATATTCATCAATTAATACGATTACCTTTTCTTGATAATATCGTTCTAAATATTTTGTTAAACTCTTCAAACTCCATTGGTAATCCTCATGATCCGCTGTTTTGTTTTCTATGTTTTCGTAAGTAATCAATTCGTTCGATGTTAATACTGCTTTCACCTCACTATTTTCTTCATATAAATTAGACACTTTATTCTTCACTAATTTTAAAGTTTCTTCTAAATTATTTCCCTTTACACTTTTGAGGTTAATAGTAATCACTGGGTACTTTGATTTTTCTTTCCTACCAATTTCACTGGTTTCAATATAAAGTCCTTTGAATAAATTCCTTGAAACTTCTTCTTTCTTTCTATTAAAATAATAATCTATCATGCTTAAGGTAATGGTTTTGCCAAATCTTCTTGGTCGTGGAAACAACTTGACTTTTGACTTGTTTGTAATTAACTCTTCTAGGATATTTGTTTTATCTACATAATAACATCCTTCCCTGATTAAATGTTCAAAATTATCAATTCCGATTGGTAAACTTTTTCTCAACTTCAACCTCCATCCTTATTGCAAAACTTACATCAGCACTTCTATCTTTCTCATTCTTCTTACCTATATTACGTTAATTGGTTGATTATTAAGCATGAAGTTATGATCTGATATTAGAAATGTAGTTAGACGATAATTATAAGTGTCTTACAATTACCATAGATTAAATGAACTTGTATACTTAAGGAAATTATATCATTGGTGAGGGGAAATAGCAAGCATTGAAAAAACAGTTCTGAAAGGTAAATTTATTTATCCAAACTAAAAAGAAGTGTGATTGAAAAAAAGAAAAATCACTTCTTAGAGCTTTTATAAATAAATTTACCTTTCAGAACTGATTCCCAAAAAGTACCTACTATATTTTAAACTCCAAGTGGCAAGCTCTCAAACACTTGCTGTATAAAATGTTCTGCTAGAATATCTTGACCACTCTCATTAGGGTGCAATCCATCTGGAAGATAGGAAACCTCTTCTTTACCATAAATTGTTAATCCATCCACATAATAAAGATTATCATCTCCATATTCACGTAAGACTTGTACTACTCTTCTTAGTTCAGCTCTCATCTCCTCTAACGTGTATCCACTCTTTCCTCGAACCCCTTCACCTCTATCATCTGAAACACAAATTATAGGGGAGATTAATGCTATGGGAACTTCTTTTTGCTTTTCACGTATTGTTTCAATCAACCCTATTACAGCTGGAACAAACGTTAAAATCGTAAGCCTACCGTCTATACAATTAATTCCTACTTTCAATGTAATCACATCTGCCTGATTGTCTCGAATCAATTTAGCAGCCATTGGTTCACATAAACATCTGCCATTAAATCCCATGTTTGTAACATTTACATCCAATTTCCTTGCTACTTGTGCCACCCAAGTACAAGAAGGATTTCGCCCAATAATAGAATGACTAATAGAACTACCATAGTGTATCCAATGTTTACGAGTATCCACATATTTTTTAATAATAGACTCCGAATCTACCCATACACCTTTTATCATCACTTTATGACACTGGTCTAGCCATACCTCCACTAGTTTCATCTCACCCATACGATTACAAATGGTAATAGTAGGAGCATCACGGTTCACTACAAAGTTCTCAACTGACTCCTTATTCAAATACACATCTAACCGAGTTGGTGTTGTGACTTCTGCCAACTCAACCACTATACGTTTCGAATTTGTAACAAATGCTAAACGTACTCCAGATGGATTATCCGCTACATTATCATTTAAATTCGGATATAGTAATAATTTATTACAATCAATTCTCCAAGGAGAACTCCATTTAGAATTATTTTCAACAGAATAACATCCCTCGTATGAAAATACTCCATCACTATATGTATAACACTTCTTATTCTTATCCATATGCTCACTCTACTCTTTCAACCAAGCTAAATTAAATTTCGTATAGTATAATTTCACATCATAGTGTGGATCAAAATACTCTACTTCATATAATATCCCAACTTGTTGATCCGGTAATTCTGTAAGACAAGAATAAATGAAACTCCCCGTTTCAAGAACTTTACTATAAGGCCAAGTCTTACCACCATCTTCACTTAAACGTACTACTCCGTTTTCTCTCTTACTATCATGTGCTACATTTGAGAAGATGAGACGTTCTTTTCCATCTCCTAAGTCTGGATACTTAATCACACTATGTTGGCACGTCGGATCTACTAAAGTTTCATCAAACCATATTTCACCCCATGTTTCACCACCATCATGACTGGTACATCTAGCTACACATTTATGATCCGAATGATTCCTCATAAACACTTCTAAAGTACCATCATTGTGATCAATTAATTGTGACTCTGTTAACATTCCTGCATGGTCTAACAATGTCTCTGAATGAATTGCTTGTCCCTCAAATATTCTACCATCATTAGGAGATGCTCCTCTTCTCCAAGTAACACCATGGTCATCGCTATAGATTACACAACAAGATAATAGATACCTTCCCTCTGAATGACAAAAATAAATAGGAAACACTAATCGTCCCTTATATTTACCAGACTGAATCTGTACCCCAACACCTGGTCCAGCTCCAATAAATCTCATCCACTCTTCTTTCACTTGCGAGTTTAAATCAATGGGTTTTGACCAAGTAACACCATCGTCATCACTTTTTACCGCTTGCAGAAAGGAAGTTTTTGTTTCAAGGTATGGTCCTAATGTTAGATAGATATTCCCTAACAATCTTTTTCCCTCTCGCAGAACATCTCCATTCTCTTTTACTAGAATATCTGTCTTCACACCATCTTTTCTATATAGGTACCCATCCTCTTTCAACAAATAGGTCATTCCACTTTGATCTAGAATCATCTTATAACCATTTGCATCATATCCAGTACCTGGTCTAGAGGTAAATAGTCCAATTCCACCTGGGGTATGATTGTAAATCATCCATATGGTTCCTGTTTCTTTGTCTTCCACCATGGCTGGATCACAGCCAGCTGCTCCATCTGAACTATAGCCTGGAAACTCCACAATTGTCTCAATCGCTTCCCATGTATCACCGTTATCAGTACTTCTACGAATTACTTTATTAATATGATTTGGATTATCTCCGTCTTTATCACGTCGGTCATCTGCTGCTGCAATAAGCGTTCCTTTTTGTGTTCTAATAAGAGATGGTATTCTATAGTTTTCACTTCCATTCATTCCTTTTTCAAAAATCACCTCTGGTGTTGTCTTCATTGATTCTCCACTCATCTTCTTCCCTTTCTAAGAACAGCCTCACACTCTTCACTTGTTATATAATAGACTCCATACATCCCTGCTTGGTTTCCAAGTTTTGCCGAACATATCTTTATATCACTAAAACTATCCATTACCAAATTCTTCACACGGTTTTGTACTTGTGTTACAACATAAGGTTGTTTCATTACACCACCACCAAGTACAATAGCCGAAGGATTCATCGTATGAATCATAGAAATCAGTCCTAATACTACTTCATCAATCCATTCATCAATAAGGTTCTTTAGCGAATCTGGATTCTCACTAAATCGCTCAAATAAAATTCTACCACTCGTAATCTCTTTGTCTTGTTTCTGTGCCATTTTCACTAGATGCGTAGTGGATGCGTATTGTTCATAACAGCCTCTACCACCACAGGCGCAAGGATTACCTTGAGGGTGAGTTATTATATGTCCTACCTCACCAGCTATCCCATTAGCACCTTTATACAAATCTTGATGAAGAATGACAGAGCCACCCACTCCTGTTCCATAGGTAATACATAGAAAATGATCTTCTCCTACTCCTGCACCATACTTTGCCTCGCCTAATGCAGCAGAATTCACATCATTCTCCATAACCACTTTACAACCATAAGATTCTTCTAATAAATCACGCAACTTCGTTCCTGTATAATTAGGTACATTTTCATTGGCGTATACAATCATTCCCTCTTCTCGACTTACTTGTCCAGTAGTACTAATTCCTATGGCATCAAAGTCTTTATATTGCTGAATGGCTCTATGAATATTGCTTAACAAAATATCTCTTCCTCTTTTACCTTCAGATGGTATTTCTCGTTCGCAAGTTATCTTACCATCTACAAAGAGTGCCGATTTAATAGCGGTGCCTCCCACATCTAAGGTTACTATTCTCATCTCTTACCTCTTAATTGCTTCTACATAACGTTTCGTAATATCCATAGGTCTTGTAATAGCTGTTCCAACCACTGCTGTAAAAGCTCCTACTTCTAAAGCTTTCATTAATTCTTTAGGCGACCAAATACCACCTTCTGCAACAACAGGAACTTTCAAATCTGAGGATAGCTTCTCTATTAACGTATAGTCTGGTAACGATTGTCCCTTTGTATAATCCGTATACCCACTTAATGTTGTTCCTACTAAGTCAAATCCTAATTCCTCTGCATGTTTCCCCTCTTCATAGGTGGAACAATCTGCCATAAATAATTGATTAGGATACTTTTTACGGATTACTTGAAATAGATCATCTATACTTTCCCCATTTGGTCTTGGTCTCTTTGTCGCATCAATAGCAATAATAGATACCCCTTCTTCTACCAAAGCATCTACCTCTTCCATAGTAGGGGTAATATAGACATTACATCCTTCAAATACTCTTTTTATGATACCAATAATTGGTAGTTCTACCACTTCTTTTATTTTATGTATATCTACGATTGTATTAGCACGAATTCCACTTGCACCCCCTAAGAATGCTGCGTAAGCCATTTTCCCCATGGTATCCGCCCCAAATAACGGTTCTTCTGGTAATGCTTGACAAGATACAATCAAGCCTCCTTTAACCTGTTCTAACACTTCTTGGTTACTCATTTTCATCCCTCTTTCATTTCTATATTTTGAAATAGCAATTTACAGATTACCCTTTCACTGCTCCAGTCATAAGACCAGTCACAAAGTATTTTTGTAAAAATGGATACACACAAATAATTGGGAGAATAACTAATACAGTAGTAGCCGAACGTATGGTTTCTGTATTAAAATTATTTCCAAGTCCCATTTCTACAGCTACTCCAGTAGCAGTATTTGATAACGCTTCCGTTTCCATCATCATTCTACGCAGTAAATATTGTAATGTTAATAACGATTCACTTCTTACATAGATTAAATTATCAAACCAAGAATTCCATTGTCCCACCATTGTCCACAAAGTAACAGTTGCTAATACTGGTTTTGATAATGGTAATGTAATCTTCACAAAAATATCTAGATAATTCGCTCCATCTAACTCTGCCGATTCTTCTAAAGATTTATCAATCCCCATCATATAATTACGTAGGATAATCGTATTAAAAATACTAAATGCTGGTGGAAATATATATACCCAAAAGCTATCTAATAAATTCAAGTTTTTAATATTCATATAGGTTGGAATCAAACCACCTGAAAAGAACATTGGTATCAATAAAATCACTGTAATACTCTTACGAAATGGCAAATCACTTTTTGACAAACTATATGCTCCTAGAGAACATATTACCAAATGTACAATGGTTCCAACAACTGCACGAGATACCGAAACAGACAATGACGTATAAAACTGTTTATCATGCATTACATATTGATACGCATCCCATGTTAAATTTTTCGGATATAAATTGATAGACATAAACGATACATCTTTAGCATCTGATAAGGATACCACAATCAAATTCCAGATAGGAAATAATATGGTTATAGCAAATATAATCATAAATGTATAATTAATTACATCAAAACAATTACTTGCAGTTGATCTTTTTATTTTTGTAGCACTCATTCTATTACCTCCTTATAATACTCTTGAATTTGGATCTGCTTTTCTAGCTAACCAATTCGTTGTTAATACTAATGCTAAACCAATCACGTTTTGGAACAAACCAATTACTGTTGTCATAGAATATTGGGCTTCTACTAATCCTTTTCGATATACGTAAGTAGAGATAACATCTGCAACTCTATAAGTAGACGCATTATACAAACTAAAAATCGGATCAAATCCTACATTTAAGATAGCACCCATTCTCAGTATCAGCATAATACTAATAATAGGATAAAGCGATGGTAACGTAATATACAATACACGTTGTAAGCGATTAGCACCATCAATTTCAGCCGCTTCATATAACGTTCCATCAATACTAGTGATAGCTGCTAGATAAACAACGATTCCATACCCAGTATCTTTCCACAGAGTCGTAAAAATGTAAATAGGAATAAATAATGCCTCTTCTACCATAAAATAAATGGATTCACTGATCACTCCTAATTTCAATAGGATAGCATTTACAATACCATTTTCAGGAGAAAGAATTTGATATACAAATTGTCCTACAATAATCCAAGACAGAAAATGGGGCATATAAGTTATTGTTTGAACGACCTTTTTAAATCTTATATTTAATAATTCATTCACTAATAATGCAAATATAATAGTTGCCGGAAAAGAAATTGCTATGGTCAAAACACTAATCTTTATGGTATTCCATACTACTTTCCAAAAAGACGAATCTGTGAATACATCTATAAAATGTTTTAGACCAACCCAATCACTTGCCCATATTCCACGCGCCATTTTAAAATCTTTAAATGCTATGGTAATTCCATACATCGGCATTAAGGTAAAAATTATAACGTGTGCAATCGGAAAAGCTAAAAACACATATAAAATCCAATATTTCTTTACCAATTTTATGGTATCTTGTTTTCCATTTCGTTTTATAACTGCTGTTGATGCCATATAATCACTCCTTTACTCATTCATTTCACTTGTCTTACCAATACCTTAACAATACTTAGCAATTGCATCTTCAATTGCCTTCGTACAAAACTCAATTGCCTCTTTATCTATACTAGTCGTTCCCGGCATAGGTTTTCTAGTAGTTCCTATATTCAATCCACGTTTTTTCATTACCTCTTTCGCAATTGCATACATATTACCATTAGAGCATAATTTGAAGATAATACGGTTCACATCCACTTGCATTTCTTTAGCTTTCACAAAATCATTTGCATTAATATATTCGTCCATTTTAATATATAATTCTGGCATAATTCCATATGTACCACCAATTCCACCGTCTGCACCAATTGCTCGTCCTGCTACAAATTGTTCATCTGGTCCATTAAATAAAACTTGCTCACTTCCACCAATATACTTAAATACTTCCATATCAACAGCAGGCATTGATGTATTTTTAATTCCCACTACTCTTTTATTCTCCATCATTTTACGGTACATACCTTCCGATAAGTTCACCCCTGTAAGTTGAGGAATATTATAGATGATAAAATCTGTATTTGGTGCCGCATCTGAAATATCATTCCAATACGCTAAGATGCTATCTTCTGGTAATTTAAAATAAATAGGTGGGATAGACGCAATTGCATCTACTCCAACTTCTTGTGCATGTTTGGCTAAAGCTTCACTGTCCATAGTATTATTACAAGCTACGTGGGCAATAATTGTCAACTTCCCTTTTGCCACTTCCATTACATTGTTCAAGATAATCTTTCGTTCTTCTACTGTTTGATAGATGCATTCCCCCGAAGAACCACCCACATATAATCCTTTTACCTTCTTATCTAGATAAAATTGTGTTAATGCTCTCACTCGTTCAGGTGATACCGTTCCATCTTCTTCATAACATGCATAAAATGCTGGAAATATTCCTTTGTACTTTTCAATTCTGCTCATCTTGTTCTCCCTTCATACAATACCTTTGTTTTCTATCTCTATTTTAATATATTAATTCCTTTATTACTATTGACATAATGAACAAAAAAAATATATTTTTTTCATTATATTTTCACAAATTAAAATTTTTTTCATTATCAGTTTCACCCTAAAATAACTTTTCCACAACCGCTCTACAAGTTTTCTCTTGATTTATTTTTGCTATTTCACCACTTCTTCTATAGAATTCTTTAAATAATACATCAATAATATATAGTTGTGCAAATTTCGCACCAATTGATCCACCTTCTAAAGGACCTTCATCCACTCCACATAACAATAATACATCTGTAAAGTTCGTTAATGGCGATTTTAAAAATCTAGAAATAGCGATAATCTTAGCCCCTACCCCTTGGGCAATTTCCGTTACGTATACATTGTCTTTCGTAGATCCTGAATAAGAGATAAAAATAAATAAGTCTTCTGGTCCTGCCATAGATGCTACCATGGCCTGCATATGTGGATCATCAATGCAATTCACCTTATTCGTAATTCTTAGAAACTTATTTCTTGCCTCTCTTGCACTAAGTAGGCTATCACCAATTCCAAAAAAGTAAATGCGTTTTGATTCTTCCATCATGGTAACTGCTTTTTCTACATCATCTACCTTTAACAATTTACGTGTCTCTTCTAATACCGAAATACCAATTTTCATAGTATCCTCAAATGTTGCTTCTGTTGGATTTTCAATAATACTTTTACCTGTTTCTTGTGTATGAGAGTTCTCCATATTAATACTTAGAGAAAGTTTCATCTTGAATTCTTGATATCCCTTAATTCCAATTGTTCTACAGAAACGATGTACAGAAGCATCCGCTACTTTACATGCATCAGCTAAGTCCGTAATAGACATAAATAAAATTTCTTCGGAATGCTCCATTACATAGTCAGCAATCTTCTTTTCTGTTTTTGTAAATTGATTATAATATAATTGTATGTCTCGTATCATACTAGTTACAACCATACCTTTTCCTCATTTCTTCTTCCATTTCCTGCATTATAGTAATCCTAATAATTTCATAATCTCATGTGCAATTACGCTATGCCCTAGATCAGATGGATGTATTCCATCTTCTGCTAACTCTACTGGTGTATATTGAGTAGCTGCATACTGTGCTAGAATTCCATCTAATGGCAAATAGTAATCCGCATATTTCCCTGCTAATTTGCGAACTGCTACAATCTTTGGATCTAAATCTTCTCTAAACTTTAATTTTCCAGGATCACTTGGCAATAAAAATGGTTCTATCATAAGTATTTTCGTATTCGGAAGATCTCTTTTGATATTCTCTAATATAGTGGTATAATTTTGAATATATTGTTCGCAAGTTGTTTCTGTATCTGCCGAATATCTTCTCCAAGTATCATTAATTCCTATTAGAATAGAAATAAAATCAGGTTGTAATGATTTAAAATCTTTCTCATAACGTTCTAATAATAATGCAGAGGTATTTCCTGAAATACCTCGATTATACATGGTAATTGGAATGTGTGGATATAAGGCTTCATACACTTGATGTATTCTACTAACAAAACCTTGTCCTAGATTCTCCTCTTCTAAATCCGAATGATATGTATCTGTAATGCTATCTCCTTGAAATAAAATAGTTTGTCCTTTTTTCCAAATTGTGTTCATGTTGTTCTCCTATCCATTAAATAATATTTAAGGTTTTCATATATTCATATGCTATTAAAGAATGCCCAAATGCTGTGGGATGTACTCCATCTTCTGATATTTCAAAAGGTAAATACTTTGTATAAGCAAGTTTTGCTAAAATTCCATCCAATGGAAGATAATAATCTGCATACTCTCTTGCCAATATTCTTACTCCTGCAATTTTTGAGTCAAGATCTTTTCTAAAATCGTCTCTCTTAGGGTCTGTATCTAACATAAATGGTTCTAATATCATAATTTTAGCATTTGGTAAATCTCTCTTAATCTGATCAAGTAACTTTCTATATTGATTCATAAAAGTTTCATAAGACGGTTCTATGTGATAATTCCCTTCTCTTCTTAGATCATTAATTCCAACTAAAATCGAAATGAAATCCGGTTGAATTTCTTTAAAGTCTTTCTCATAACGTTCTAATAAATTCTTAGTCGCATTGCCTGACACCCCTTTGTTTACAAATTTCACTTGTACTTTCGGATATAATATTTGATAGATTTGACTTACCATACTAGCATATCCATTTCCCATTGATTCCTCAAGAGATTCTGATTGGAAACAATCTGTTATACTATCCCCTTGAAATAATACGGTGTCTCCATCTTTAAATATTGTATTCACTCTCAACCTCCCTTTCCATATATGTGTAAAAATTGTAGCAATACCGTAATCTATGGTATTGCTACAATTCAAATTCTCACATGAATAAATGAGTTTAATTATTATTCATACTCAGCTCTTAATTCATCTAATGTCGGTATTGATTCTAATTCTTGAATCATTTCCGAATATCCTTCCTTATCTAATTCTACTAAATATTCATCCCAAGTCGTATCTACATCTTTCTTACCTAGAATCCAATCTGCAAAATACGTTTCTACCATACTTGTAATATCCGTACCATTTAACGCTAAAAGTTCTGCATAGTTAGATTCTGTTCTCAAATCATCTTTATATTGGTATTGATACGAATCTTTCCATGTGCCTCCATCTAACCAGAACTGTCCACCTTCCACAAATACAGGCTCTAATGTTATTGCTTCCCATAATGCATCTACTTGTGTATCTTGTGCCCAATAGCGTACACCTTTTTCTCCATTAGCTAATGGATTTATACTTACAAAATTACCCTCTGCATCATATTCCCAATCTACACCTTCTTCACCAAACCAAAATGATACTGATGATTCTCCAAAGTTAGTAAACTCATACATTTGTAAAATCAACGCCAACTTCTCATCTGAAACATTCGCCTCTACGTAATAGTAGTTACGAGCTAAAGTAGATGCAGATTCTCCAATTGTCATATTCCCATTATCATCTGCTAAACCTGGTGTCATTAAAATTTTCACTTCTGGATTACTCTCAATTAGAGTAAGTGGTGGACGATCCATAGCCCATTCATTAATTGCATTAGTTGATGCTTGCCAGTAACCAGCTTTCCCTGCATTCACTTTCTCCCACGCAATATCTCTTGTTTGTGTTAACCATTCTCTATCAATATAGCCTTTCGCATAGATATCTACCAACCATTTTGCAAGCTCTTTGTATTCTGGCAATACATAATATTGTGCTGCTTCTCCATCCAATTCATTAATTCCTGGAACAAATCCAAAAGGTGACATTAACATTGTGCTTGGAGTTGTTCCATTTAAAGCTGCACCTATTGTATCTTTTTCTCCATTTTTATCAGGATCACCATTTACATAAGCATCCATAATCTCTTCAAATTTTGCTGTGGTAAGTCCATCTGCTGCTACATAGAAGTTATCTGATATTTGCACTACATCCACTCCTATATCAATCCCTGCATCTAAAATCCAATCATAGCGATAGAAGTCTGACCATATTGCTAAACGTGCATTTGATTCATCAATTCCACATAATACATCGAATTGTGTTGGGTCATCTGGATTTAACGTTCTTGCATACATCAATGGATATCTATCATAATATTCAATAACAGATGGCGCATATTGTTCTACCATTTCCACTGGAATTGTTCTAATCAACTCCTGATCTTTCATATACGCTGGCTCTTTCCTAACCTGTGCAAAATCTGGCATACCATTCGTCAACATTAAATTTACTTGTTCCATATCTCCAATATTCACTTTTTCCATATCTATATTAATCGGTACATGTTCTTTCAGTAGCTGTTCACAATACGTGTTTTCTGTATAGGTAAATGCCCAAGGAAGAGCCATCGAAACGTCCATACGTTCCGTAGAGCCTCCACTTGTTTCTGTTCCACCAGTTGAGGTAGTCGGTGTAGTCTCCCCTCCTGAACTGCCACATCCTGTAATACCTAGTAACATGGTCGCTGCAATTGACATTGCGAGCAATTTTTCAAATTTTTTTCTTTTCATGCTTTTTCCCTTTCCTTCCTTTGATACACTTTCTTGAAGTGTATAATTTAATTCTTATTGCTTATTTGTTATTTTAATATAAAATCACCATAGAAACAATTGACATTTTATACAAAAAAATACTTTTTTTTCATAAAATTTATACAAAAATAAAATTTTTTTCATAAATCATTGACTTTATTCTTACCATTCAAGTATACTTTCTTTAAAATATAACCCTGAAAGAAGGTGATAAAAAAATGATTATCGATCAACTACAAAATACTTCTACCTATTCAAATATGTCTCCTCTTTGGAAGAAAGCATTTGACACAGCACTTTCCCTTACAAAGGATACGGAATGTGGAACATATACTATTATAGAAGATGAATTATTCTACAATGTTATGGAAGTAACTACAAACCCTTCCTCTGACCGTGATTTAGAAGGGCATGAGAATTATGCAGATTTACAAGTTATTCTTGATGGCGACGAAGTTGTATTATTTACACCTCTTAGTAATTGTACTACCACACAAGATTATGATACCTCTAAAGATATTGCTATGTATAGAACTAAGCAAAAACTTGATTCAGCCACTATTACGGCAGGTTCTTTCTATGTTGCCTTTCCTCAGGATGCACATATGCCATCTGGCAGAGGAAGTCATAACTTCGTGAAAAAAGCTGTTATTAAAGTAAAAGTACCCCAAAACAAACCAAACGAAAGGTAAGGTAAATACATATGCAACTAAATAATAAAGATGATCTTGACATTCCATGGATTGACATTGCACATCTAAGAGAAAATCAAGTAATTGTAGATAAAGAAGAAAATCGCTACATTGGTCATCCCACTTCTATTATGTTAGAAGATAAAAATGTCATCATAGCAGTCTATCCTCTTGGACACGGTCGTGGTAAGATTATCATGAAAAAAAGCTATGACGGTGGACTTACTTGGTCAGATCGTCTTCCTGTTCCTAAATCATGGTATACCAGTTTAGAAGTTCCTACCATATATAAGGTAATGACTCCTGAAGGAAAACGACGTTTATTGCTATTTTCTGGTTTAAAACCAATTCGTATGGCATATTCAGATGATGATGGGGATAATTGGTCAGAATTAGAACCGATTTTTAAATATGGGGGAATTGCAGCTATGGGAACTCTATTCCCACTAGAAGAACCAGGTACCTACATGGCTATGTTCCATGATGATGGGAGATTTTATGATCCTAAGGTAATCGAAGAACGTCACCAAATCTATCGCTTGACTTGTGGTGACAAAGAAGAAGTTGTATGTTATATATCTACCTCTACAGATAATGGCACTACTTGGGGAGAGCCTGTTTTAGATAAGAGAACCTCCTTAAAAGGAGATTATGACTGGAGTGAGCCAGAACTTTTATACGAAACTGCATACGGAACATATGGAGATCATATTCACCATAGCATTGTCTACTCTACTATCACAAGAGATGGAGGACTCACTTGGGAAGAACCACAAATCGCTTGTGCAGAACAAGATCGCTTCCTATGCGAACCAGGTGCAATCCTCTCTCCTGATAATAAACAAATCGCTATATTACTACGTGAGGAAACTAGATGCTTTAATTCTTGTGCTATCTTTAGTAATGATTTCGGTGCTACTTGGTCTAAATCTGTAGAAATGCCTCTTGCTTATTCAGGAGATCGTCATACTCTAAAATATACAAAAGACGGTAGAATTGTTGCTACATTTAGAGATTTCAATAGCAAAAGTCCAACCCATGGTGATTGGGTTGCTTGGGTTGGTACGTATGATGATATTATGAATCAACGTCCTGGTCAATATCGTATACGTCT
>JAWXVF010000167.1:0-5062 GCA_044425555.1 Eubacteriales bacterium | reverse complement strand
CACGATGTAAGAAATAGACATCTATACATTGAGTCTTTAAACAATGTAAACTTTTATCTAGATCTTTACGAATTTCCTGTTCATTTAGCCTTGTTGTACTTCTATCTTCCATAGCAGGATTGCCACCCTTGGTCATAAGAACTATTTCTTCTCTATTTCCACGTTCTTCTATCCAATCACCAATCATCTTTTCACTTGCAGAATCTCCACCTTCTATCCATTCCGCATAACATCTAGCGGTGTCAATCACATTTCCACCCATTTTCACATAGTAATCTAACAATTCATAAGAAGTTTCCCTGTCTAAATCTGTTCCAAAGTTAGCTGTTCCAAGTGCAATTTTTGATAATCTAATCTTTTCTTTCTGTCCATACATTGTTGTAAACTTCATATCAAACCTCCTCAATCTTTAAATATTCTACTAATTAGAAAACGATCCGCTATACTTACAAAAGGTCCCAATCCAAATACTACAAAAATTGTACCAATTCCAATACGACATACTGAAAAGTCTACTCCTAAAAATAACCACGGAATGAGTGCTACTACAAATGCACTTCCATCTGTAATCATGCGATTCAAAAAGTAAGGTTTTTTAAAGTGCTCTGTCATTCCCAATGACAAATAGTCAAATGGTGCAATTCCACAACTAGCCTTTTGATAACAAGCAAGTCCTATAGAAAGAATTATGATTGCTACCACCATAATCAATAGCTGTATAGGAAAAGAATGACTCCCTTCTTCTCCTATAAATAACTCTACAATAGGGATAGAATATTGTACAATATATCCAGCTATTAACATACTAATCAGAGTACCAGAACCTATATACTTCTTACCATATCGCCATTGAACAAGAAATAGCACTCCATTTACAGACATTTGTAAAGTTCCTAATGGAATATTTAATAAATACGAAAATGCCATATTCATTGCCGAAAAAGGATCATTCCCCATTTGTGATACACGTAAAATAGCTACACCTACCCCTAAAATTAAATTTCCAATTAATAATCTTGTTAATTCTTTCCTTGTAATTGTTAAATCAATCTTTTCCTTCTTGCTTTCCATATTAACGCCCCTTCTATTAGTGAATTCACTAATGAACAAAAAGGTAACCTTTTAGGTTACCCTTGTACTATTTTATCCATTCTAGAACTTGTTCTAAAATCCCTTCTGTATCCAACTTATATTTCTTTAACATATCATTTGCACTACCAGATTCCCCATATTGATCATATATTCCGATTTTTTTCATATGTGTAGGTTCTTTCTCCGATAATACATCTGCTACTGCACTTCCAAGACCACCGATTACTGAATGTTCCTCTACAGTAATTACTTTCTTAGTCTTTCTAGCAGAAGCTAATACCATTTCTTCGTCTAATGGTTTGATTGTATGAATATTAATTAATTCTACAGATATCCCCTGTGTAGCCATACGTTCTACTACTTCTATACAAAAAGAAACACATAATCCTGTTGCAATAATTGTAAGATCCGTACCTTCTCTTAAGAGAATCCCTTTTCCTAATACAAATTCATACGTAGCCAGGTCATGAATCACTGGTACTACAGAACGTCCAAATCGTAAATACATAGGACCTTCATATTCAATAGCAGCTTTTACAGCCGCTCTCGCTTCAATATCATCACTAGGGTTCACAATGACCATTCCAGGAATCGCTCTCATTAATGCAATATCTTCATTACATTGATGACTAGCCCCATCTTCTCCTACTGTAATTCCTGCATGGGTTGCTCCTATTTTTACATTTAACTTAGAATAAGCTACTGTATTTCTAATCTGTTCAAAAGCTCTTCCCACTGCAAACATTGCAAAAGAGCTAACAAAAGGAATTTTTCCTGTAGCCGCCATACCAGCCGCTATTCCAAGCATATTACATTCTGCTATCCCACAATTAATATGACGATCTGGGTATGCTTTCCCAAAAAGGGCTGTTTTCGTTGCCCCTGCTAAATCAGCATCTAATACTACTAGGTTAGGATATTCTTTCCCTAATTCTACTAATGTTTCACCATAACTTTCTCTTGTAGCTATTCTTTGAACATCTGCCATTATACATTCCCTCCAACTTCTAATTCTTTATCAATTTGTTCTAAATCTTTAAGGGCTTTTGCTAATTGCTCATCATTTGGTGCAACTCCATGCCAGGATGCTTCATTTTCCATAAAGGACACTCCTTTTCCCTTTACAGTCTTTGCCACAATTACAGTAGGCTTTCCTGTCACCCCTCTTGCCTCGTCTAAAGCATTTCTAATGGCATCATAATCATGTCCATCAATAGTAATTGTATGAAAGTTAAATGCTTGAAACTTCTCTTCAATTGGATAAGGAGAACATACATCTTCTATATTTCCATCTATTTGCAAGCCATTATTGTCCACAATCACCACTAAATTGTCTAAGTTTCGATGTCCTGCAAACATTGCTGCTTCCCATATCTGACCTTCTTGTATTTCACCATCTCCACAAATTGTATACACCCTATAATCTTTATGATCCATTTTGGCAGATAATGCCATGCCTACTGCAGTAGATAAACCTTGTCCCAAAGAACCAGTTGACATATCGACACCTTTCGTATATTGCATACATGGGTGTCCTTGTAGCGATGAGCCTATTTTTCGTAAGGTCATTAAATCTTCCACTGGAAAAAATCCTTTACGTGCAAGCACTGCGTACAAACCAGGGGCAACGTGACCTTTTGACAATACAAAACGATCACGATCTTCCTTATCTGGATTCTTAGGGTCTATATTCATTTCTTCATAATACAAGTACGTAAATAGCTCTGCTGCAGATAAAGAACCACCTGGATGACCTGCTTTCGCACTATGAACGCTTGTTACTATATCTTTTCTAACTTGATTGGCAATTTTCTTTAGTTCTAAATTATTCATAATTTCTCCTAATCTCTTCCCTTATATTCTAAGCACATACCACTTTATTATACTATTTTACGGATTATCTTTCAAGTATGACTTGTATTTTTCATCAGATACGTATACTATAAAATCAGGAAATTAATCTGATTCATACAAAAAGATAGGAAACACATATTTATGATAACCATTTTAACAAAACTATTCATCCCACATTATACTAACTATACCGACCACACTGTACGTGCAAATTACGGAATGTTATGTGGTGCAATCGGTATTCTCCTAAACATTCTACTATTTACCATGAAATTTTTCATAGGAATCATTAGTCATTCTGTTGCCATTACGGCTGATGCCTTTAATAATCTAACAGATGCAGGATCTTCCATTATCACATTAGTTGGATTTAAACTTTCTACACAAAAAGCTGATTCTAACCACCCTTTTGGACATGGACGTTTTGAATATATATCAGGATTTCTTGTGTCTCTAATAATTATTGTAGTATCACTAGAATTATTAGAATCTTCTATACGAAAAACCATCACTCCTAACACCATTGAATTCAACTTCTATATTGTAGGAATTCTAATATGTTCTATTCTTATTAAATTATATATGGCATGGTATCATTTTAAAATCGCAAGTAAGATTTCTTCTACTGCAATGAAAACTACTGCTACAGATTGTATTACCGATTGTTTATCCACTTTCGTCATCTTATGCGTTACTGTTACTTCACATTACATCACCATTCCCTTTTATATGGACGGAGTCTGTGGAATTATAGTCGCTTTATTCATTTTATATTCAGGTTTTTCCACTGCAAAAGATACTATGAATCTCTTGTTAGGACAAGCACCTTCTAAAGATTTCATTGAACAAATACATAGCATTCTCAAACAATATCCACAAATTATAGGCACTCATGATCTCATGGTTCACGATTACGGACCATGTCGCCTTATGATAACTCTCCATGCAGAAGTTTCATCAGAACACAATATAATGGAATTGCATGACATCATTGATCAAGCCGAACGTCAATTAAATAACGAATTATCTTGTATGTCAACAATCCATATGGATCCCTTAAAACAAAACGATCCAGAAACACAATCCTTACAATTTCAAGTACTTACTCTATTAAAAGAACTTAATGAGTCTCTTTCTATTCATGATTTTCGTATAGTAGCTGGCACTACCAACAACAATCTCATTTTTGATATTGCCGTACCTTTTTCTTGTAACTTATCAGATCAAGAAATTGAATCCTACATGATAAAAGAAATAGCGAGTATTTCTACTCGCTATCATGCTGTCATTTGTATTGATCACAACCTCTAATTAATCACAATTTACAATTTTACCAAAGTCTGGTTTTAATGCTGCACCACCAACTAAACCACCATCAATATCTGCTTGACTGAATAATTCTGCCGCACTATCTGCTGATACAGATCCACCATATTGGATACGAATTGCATCTGCTGTAGCTTGATCATAGATTTCACTCATACATACACGGATTGCAGCACATACTTCTTGTGCTTGTGCTGTAGTTGCAACTTTACCAGTTCCAATAGCCCAAATTGGTTCATAGGCAATTACTGCTGTCTTTGCTTGTGCTGCTGTTACATCTAAGAATGCAATTTTAATTTGTTGACGGATAAAGTCAATCGTTACACCTTGTTCTCTTTGTGTTAATGTTTCTCCACAACATACGATTGGTGTAATCTTATGTTCAAAAGCTTTTTTCACTTTTTTATTTACAGTTTCATCTGTTTCTGCAAAGTATTCTCTTCTTTCAGAATGTCCAATAATTACATACTTTACGCCTACATCTGTTAACATATCTGGAGCGATTTCTCCTGTGAAAGCACCACTTTCTTCATAGTACATATTCTCTGCACCAATTGAAATGTTAGATCCTTTTGCTGCTTCCATAGCTGGAATAATTGCAATTGCAGGAACACAGAATACAACGTCAGTTGTATCAGATGCTACTAATGGTTTCAATGTGTTAATTAATTCTACTGCTTTGCTTGGAGTCATGTTCATTTTCCAGTTTCCAGCAACGATTCTTCTTCTTGACATTTTAAAAATACCTAAACCTTTCTCTATTTGTTTGTTGTTCATACACTTGTATAGA
>JAWXVF010000166.1:0-5096 GCA_044425555.1 Eubacteriales bacterium | reverse complement strand
TTATCAAAGGTCTTTCTTCTTATTGTAGAACCAGGAACGGATGTAGAAGAATACATCCGTAAAGCTGCAGAAATTTTTCCTTTTGTAAGGTATCAGGAACAGATTCGAATAGGGAAAAATAATATTGAGAAGAGACATTTCAAATTCACATATCTTTCACCTGTAAATAAAAATGAATTTTATATATTATTAGATGTATTATATGAAGAAAATCATTATGAAAGGACCATACAAAAAGAAATTAAGAATGATTTAGTACTTGCAGTTTATAATGTACCCCCTTATGGCTTTAAAAGATTTGCGGTATCTTGACAAAACCGTCTAGAAGATGTAGAATGTATTAAGTCGACATAGAGTAGACGAATGGAGGTGTTATTATGAGTGAATATAGATTGGGTGAAGTAGAAATGAGATTTGCTGATATTATATGGCAGAACGAACCTTTACAGACAAGAGAGCTTGTTGCGTTAGCTTCAGAAAATCTTAGTTGGAGTAAGTCTACTACATATACGATATTAGGCAGGCTTTCTGACAAGGGAATATTTAAGAAAGATGGAAAGACTGTAACTTCACTGATTTCAAAAGAAGAACTTGTGGCATGCCAGAGTGAGAAATTTGTTGAGGATACATTTAGTGGATCATTACCAAAGTTCTTGGCTTCCTTTTCTCTGAAAAAGAAATTATCAAATAAAGAAATAGATGAAATACAGGCTTTTATAGATAAGCACAGGGAGGTGTAATTATGCTTGATAGTATTTTTGTTTCTGTTTTAAACATGAGCCTTGTTGCAAGCTACGTTACCCTATTTGTGTTAATTGTAAGGCTACTTCTCCAAAAAGCACCTAAGATATTTTCATATGCACTATGGTCAGTAGTTCTTGTCCGATTGTTGTGTCCATTTTCTTTTGAGAGTGCTATTGGACTATTGCCAAGTAACACAGAGATTGTATCTTCAAGTCAAGATTTCACAAATGATACAGCAATATTAGAGTTACCTACTATTGAAGTGCCAGCTAGAAGAGTAGTGTATTTCCCAGAATCTGGTGTGACTGCAAACGTAGCTACTGTTATACCGATAGAATTTATTTTAGGGATGCTTTGGGTAATCGGTATTGCTGTAATGGTCGTATACAGTATTGTTTCCCTTATAAAGCTAAGGCGAAAATTGATAGGTGCAACACCTTTAGATAAGAACATATACATCGCTGACCACATAGACTCTCCATTTGTCATGGGATTTATAAAACCGAAAATCTATCTGCCATCAAACCTTACAGATGCCGAGCGTGATTTCATCATAAAACACGAGCAAACTCATATCAAAAGGCTTGATCACATCACGAGAATATTCAGCTTTGTCGCACTTGCTGTCCATTGGTTCAATCCGCTTGTGTGGATCTCCTTTGTGTTATCTGGTAAGGATATGGAAACCTCTTGTGATGAATTGGTTATGAAGAAAATGAATACTGATATTAGAGCAGACTACTGCGAAGCTCTATTAAAATTTGCTGCAGGTAGAAAATTAATTCACGCAACACCTCTTGCTTTTGGCGAGGGTAATACGAAAGGTAGGGTGAAAAATGTGATGAAATATAAGCGTCCAATGGTTTGGGTAAGTGCCATTTGTCTTATTTTAGTAAGTGTGATAGCTGTTTCGCTTATGAGTAATCAGCAGCAATCTGTCAAATCAAAAACAGATACAGAAATACTATGGAGCCATCGCACTGAATACATTGGCAATAACACAAAAGTAGGGAATATATTATCCAATTTGGCATTCACCTCTAATGTTATGTATGATAAATTCGAGTTACAAACAGCTCAAGAGCCATATGAACTGATTATTCATTTAATTGGAATTGAAAATGCATTACAATCAAGTAGTGATGGTGTGGCATGGAATGTTGATTTTAAATCATTAGAACATAATGCAGCAATACTTTTTTCTCTGATTGGGAATGTAGACAAAATTGAATTTTTAATCCAACGTGACGAAGGTGGAACACTAACGAATCATTATTTGCGAGAGGATTTTATTGAGAATTTTGAATTAACAGAGAATTATGATGACTTTTTAGCATTTTATGAAACTATTTTTGATGAAATAGCAGATGAACCAAACAACAATATGGCACTTTCTAACGAAGTTATAATTTCTGAAGATATAACAGCCTCAACTTCGGTTATTGATACGGTGAGCCGATATGCAGAGGACATGGTAGCATATTATAACGAAATTGGTACTGAAAATAATTTCAAAATTATAGATGCCAAAATCACAGACTTAAACCCAATAAGTACAGGAACAGCAAATAACGATTATTCAATCAATCTGTATAAATTAGAATATCGTTTGACTGTCGATTATATCGACAATGTTCCACTAACGAATGGACTATCAATAGACAATGGTACAATTACCGAATGGACTAGTGAAGGTCAACCCTATTTATTATTCTATGACGATTTCAACGATGATAAAGATGAAATATTTATTGCAATGGATTATAACAATACGATTGTTGATAATTTCCAAGGTGATGAATATCTTATAGAGTACGCAACTCCTTACACAGCTTATGCGATGGAAACTTACAACGAATTTTTAAATGCACCTCTACTGTAGACGGAAGTGAAAGACCAACTAAAAATAATGAGTCGAATTTCGGAGATGGTTTTGGTTATAAAATAGTAGACTATGCACATATATAGGTTTACCTTTTTTGTTTTTGTAGGTTATTTGACAAGATGTTGTAGCTGTGTTATCATATCAATTATAAATGGTGCTACCAATAAAGGCAACGTACTGGAATACGTGCTGTATGGTTAGCCCTTCAAAATGGATTAATCATAAAAATAATCGTCAAGTTTTTCGAGCAAGGCGATTATTTTTTTGTGTTCTTTCCTAATGTATAACCAAGACCAAAACATGTTAAGTCGAAACTTAGCACAGTAATTAGATTCTCTATTGCTAACATTGGCATCATCCTCTTTCGTAGTATTTATCACAAGGATATGTATTAGAGGGTTAATCGCCCACCGTTATGGTAGCACCTAATTTAGTATAGCATAAAACTAACAAAAGAACAAATGTTCTGCTTTTAGACATGCAGATGAAAAGCTCTTTTTTTATAATTACTTATATAAGAAAAAATATATAAAACCAATTGATTTACAAGAGGCATAGCGTAAGAATTAGGCTTGTTTTATCCAATTATTTAAGGAAAACTTAAGAAAAAAGTAAAGAAGTTATAATGGTTAAGTAAATGGAAAAATGTTACAATTTAGAAGATAGAAGAAAAAGGAGGAGATTATGATGAAAAAAGTGTTAAAAGTAGCAATGTGTTTTGCAATGTTATCCACAATAGTAGGATGTAGTAGTTCTATGAGTAGTACTGAGTCTGCTACTGCGGAAAATACTTCAACAACAACTGTAGCAGGAAGTACATCTGGGTATAGTGGTACGGACTATGACAGAGAAGTGGAGGAAGAATTAATGGTAGAAGATTTTTCCACTGAGGAATATAATACCTTTCGGGAAAATAGTATTCTTGCAGTACAAGATCAACCATTGTCAACATTTTCAATTGACGTGGATACAGCAAGTTATGCCAATGTACGAAGAATGATCTTAGATGGATATTTGCCAGATGTAGATGCCGTACGAACAGAAGAATTCTTGAATTATTTTTCTTATACATATGACAAGGCAGAACAAGAAGAACCAATAGGGATATATACAGAGTTAACAGATTGTCCGTGGAATGAACACGCTAAGTTATTGGCAATTGGTATTTCAACAGAAGAATTAGATACTACTCAAATACCACCGTCTAACCTTGTATTTCTCATAGATACTTCAGGCTCTATGAATGAAGCGTATAAATTACCCTTGGTACAAGAGTCGTTTTCTCTCTTGGTGGATCAGTTAAAAGAGGAGGATCGCATTTCTATCATTACATATGCAGGAAGTAACGAGGTACTCTTAGAAGGTGCGACTTATAGTGATAAGCAAGAAATCTTAGATGTGATTTTTGCATTAACCGCTTCTGGAGGTACGAATGGTGCAGATGCTATAGTAACAGCATACGATTTAGCAGAGAGGTATTTTATTGAAGGTGGAAATAATCGAATTATCTTAGCTACAGATGGTGATTTGAATATAGGGATGACTAGTGAATCTGCCCTAAAAGAACTAGTAGAGGAGAAAAGAGAGGGTGGAGTATTCTTGTCAGCCCTTGGATTTGGAAGTGGTAATTACAAAGACAATAAAATGGAAACCTTGTCACAAAACGGTAATGGCAATTATTATTATATTGATTCTAAAATAGAAGCTAGGAAAGTTCTAGTGGAAGAGATGGGCTCTACCTTGTTGACTGTTGCGAAAGATGTGAAAATTCAAGTAGAATTCAATCCTTCTTATATTCAAGGATATCGTTTGATTGGATTTGAAAATCGTATGTTACAATCCCAAGATTTTACAGATGATACGAAAGATGCAGGAGAAATAGGTGCAGGACATGAGGTAATTGCTTTGTATGAGATTATTACTGTGGATTCTGATCAAGGGGTAGAAGGTGTTGACTTGAAATATCAAGAGCAAGTCAGTGTTGAATCTAGTGAAATGCTAAATGTTTCTGTGCGCTATAAAAATCCGGATGAAGATGAAAGTAAGCAAATAGACCTTGCTGTAGTAGAAGATGACTACACGGCTACCATGTCTGATCACATGAAGTTATGGGCATCTATTGCAGAATTCACTATGTTGTTACGGGATTCAGAATATAAGGGAATTTCTAATTATGAAGCTGTATTAGAACGGATTAAAGAAACGAGTTATTTTATAGAAGATGATTATGTGGTGGAGCTATATACGTTAGTGAAGAAAGCATCGGATTTGTAAGGATGCGATAGGAATATCATACAATTAATAGAGGAGATGAGTAAGTTAGTGTATAATTATTATTGGCAAAAGTAACAAAAAAGGAAGTGAAAAAATAAATTTCCACTTCCCAAACATACAGTTTTTCTTTATGATATTAACGACGAAGAAAATACGTAAAGGAGACTGTATGATGAATACTATTGTAAACGAG
>JAWXVF010000165.1:0-5122 GCA_044425555.1 Eubacteriales bacterium | reverse complement strand
GGAATTGTTACAATTAAATACATCAGCCACATTATGTAATACCCTTCAATAAAAGCAAAATTCCTAGAAGCTGTTACCGTGGTAATATAGGTGATTTCATGAACTGCAATGACATTTAATAAGGCAGAACCCTTTATCACACTGGAAAGATTATTCACAAGGGATGGAATAAAAGGCTTTACCATCTGAGGAATGATAATGTAACGATAGCGTTCGTGCCATTTAAAATCATACAGATCCATAACCACATATTGGTCTCGATCTACTACTGCTGCAGTAGTTTCATATGCATTCGCAATGTATGGACTATTATAGAGAATCAATGCAACAATTCCTAACGTGAGCTTACTACCAGTCACCACACTTCCAATCACATATACCACCACAAATATCATTACAAGAAGAGGAGTTCCCATAATAATCTCGTTAAAAACGGTAGCAAATACTCGTATTGGTATCATACTAGATCGCATCATCATAAATAATACAAACCCAATCAACAAGGCTCCCACTAAAGTTCCTAGACTAATTCCAATCGTGTTGAAAAATGCTGTTGCCAGCATTTTTCGCTCACTTAAAATCAAGTCATATTTAGGATTCTTCGTTGTAAATAATAAAGCGTATCCCATTCCCATTGTGAACATGGTAATCACAATGCCATACCAGATTTTTTCCTTTTTCATAAAATACCTTTCCTAATGGTTCGGTGGGTAAATGATATATTCAAATCCTAATTCTTCACTTTGTAAAAATTCTGCAATAACCAAGTCATACTCTGCATCAATTTGTTCATACAATCCACCTTCTTCATACATAGTCGCAATAAATTCATTAGAAAGTGCTAATAATTCACTATCTCCTAATGATACTACAAAAGATGATGACGAATAGTTGGTAATCCCACTATATACAACGGTATCTTCTTTATTCGCTGCATGGAATGCATGCACTTCATTAGAAGCAACTAATGCAGATGCTGTCCCATTTTTTACTTCCATAATTCCACTACCAATTTCTGTTACTTCTTCTACTTCCACACCAAAATTCTGTGGTACTACTACACCAAAAGTTCCTGCCAACCCAACAAATTCATGGGTTTCAAGGGCAAAGAATTCCTCTTCAGGCATATCATCTGTGACATTGTTTTCCTCTGCAAATGTTTTATTCACAAGTGCTAATTGAAACGAATAACGATATGGATCTGAAAAATCTGCCTTTAAAGCTCTCTCATCTGTTCTTGACATATCCGCTATTAAAATATCTACATTACCTGTTTCTAATGCTGGAATTAACATAGAAAAATCTGTATCTACAATTTCTACTTCTCTTCCTAAAAATTCTCCAAATGCCTTAGCAATAGTTGGCTCTAAACCAATTGGATTCCCATTTGAATCAATATCTGAAAATGGAGGAAATTTTAAATCCATTCCTACTCTAAGTACTCCGTCATCACTAGTACTTTCTGCTTCTGCATCCGTGCTTTCCGTTTCAGTACTCGCACTTTCCGTCTCTGCACTACTGCTTTCTGTTTGGGTGGTACTACTGTCCGTTTGCGAACTTCCACATCCTGTTAATAACCCTACGACCATAACTCCTGCCATCATAAAACTTACTACTCTGTTTTTCATAACTATTATTCTCCTTTTTTCTTTACGCCAATGAATGCTCTATTGCTAGATTTCTCCAATTGACTTTCTTAACTTACAATGCTATTATAAATGCAACAAGTCCAATTGTAAACTAGGCACTTTAAAGTGCTATAGGTGCTTTATAGAAATATAGTATCTTTTAGTTGGTTAGTTTCTTTTTGATACTATTATTTTAAAAGTAGAAGGGAAAACCATAACATGAAACATGATTTACCACCTTGTCCAGTGGAAACCACATTAACTCTTATTAGTGATAAATGGAAAATATTAATCCTACGAGATTTATTAGGAGGAACGAAACGTTTCGGAGAACTTCGTCAATCGGTTACTGGAATTTCACAGAAAGTATTAACTTCTAATCTAAGACAGATGGAAGAAAATCAGCTTGTTACTAGAAAAGTATATGCAGAAGTTCCACCAAAGGTAGAGTATTCTTTGACGGAACTTGGATTAAGTCTAGAACCTATTCTAAGTGCTATGGCTTCTTGGGGCGATGATTATAAGAGTAGGGTGAATGAATAGTTTAGAGAACCTTAAGAGTTTTGCCCATTTTTGCAAAAGAGGCATTGTATTTTCTTACATGAACAAGATAGTTGATGAGAAGTAATCCCAGACGGGCGACAGTAATTATATACACTAATAATTTTTAAATTTATATTTTCCTGCACCTAAACCTCTAACCACTTCAATAAGATCTGCATCTTTCATTACACCCATTAATTTAGTCGCCTTTGACTTAGAACATTCTAGCAACTGCATTACATCGGATTGTCCAAAAATAGTATCTTTGTTAAACTTCCTAAAAATCACTTCAATATTGGAAATACATTTTAAACTCACATTATTTTGCTTTAATAATACTATATATTTATCAAATAAATCTATCCCCTCTTGTATCAAATCTTTATTTACAAAAGAGGCATTGCTTACTTTTTCTGAAGCATTGCTTACTTTTTCTGAGGCATTGCTTACTTTTCTAAACATAGTAACCTTGAATCCATCTCCTAATTCTTCAAAGGTAGGACTTGGCAAACCATACTCTTTGCATTTATTAATAATCCTTGGAATCCCTGTTCCCCAAGCTTCCACAATTCCCATATAATAAAATGCTTCTGCCAGTGCTGCATTTCTGCATTTCGACTTACCTTTCATGGCAGTTTCAAGGTCCATTCCACCATAAAGCATTCCTGGTGACATTACTTCAACTCTATCTTCATATACAGACACTTGAATGGATGAATCATCTAAGTAACTTCTATGAACAATAGCATTTGCTATCATTTCTCGTACAGATAATATTGGTAATTCATAATAATCTTTTCGATATAATCCTTCAATTTCCGTACCTAGATTAATATGCTTTAAGACAAATTGATAGGCATCTTCTATCTGTGTGTAAATAGCTCCATCAAATTCTTTTCTATCTATAAACACATCTCTCGTTATTCCTTTAAATAAAGCACATTGTATTTTGGCAAATTTTATCTTATTGTCCGTCATAAGTATAAAAGCATGTGTTGGGTACCAATCTTTTCCAACCTTGCACAACAAACCAAGGTCTTCTAATTTATCTAAGGTTATATTTTTCACACTGGTTTTTTCTTCATCACTTACTCTAGAAGCAACGGCTATCTCTTTCATTTTGTTACATAACTCTAGTGCCTTTTCTTCATTAAATTTATTCCCAATAGCTTGAAGTGTATCATAGGATATTTTCTGTCCTTCTAACTCTAATTCTTGAAGTTTTCTTGATTCAGCTGATCTACTTGTTCCATTTATTCGAATATAAGTAGAACTTTCTTTTCCAAGAGATTCAATATAATACGGTCTAAACTTCCCTGCTAGAACATCTATAACGATAACCGTCTTACCGTCAAGTGTTTCCATTGTAATATAAGGGTCTATTTGAGGAGTACATGCATCAGAAATCATATTCGAGATACTATCCGATAATTTAAATGGATTTTGCTCTCCAATCCCATATACCATATGCGTTTTATCTTCAATACCAATAATAATTTTACCACCTGTACAATTAGAAAAAGCAATGACATCTTTTAAAAACTTTTCCCGTTTCTTTGGAATTTCTAATTTAAATTCAATATCTTTGGACTCACCAAAATATTCCTTATCTATCACTTTTCACCTCCTATAACGAGTCTTTACTACAAGTATAACTTTATTGGCTCTATTTAAACACTCTATCTCCATTCCCTAAAAATAATATCACTAAGATTCAAAGGAACTACTGTAATTATATCATCTTTAATTCTTATTTCCTAGCCATTTTTTAGATTAGTTTGCATACCTTTTAAGTTCTTTTATAAAAAAAGAGCGACACCACTATTACGCAGTATCGCCCTTCACCTAACTATATTTCATTATAAGCAACTTCTATCTGTAAGCATTAGCAAGTAATGTAATCTCAAATAATTCCACTTACTTTCACTCGTTTTATTCATTATATTATTTTATTTCTGATTTTAATTTGAGAAACTCTGATTTTTAGAAGTGACCTAGTTTTCGATGAACCATATGACCTAATTTTAGATTAGCATATCCCCTACGCTTCTGATGTATACAAGGTTTCATCGAGCCTTTCACGTATCTCATCTGACACACTCTTAATCTCTTGATTTCCTTGGAATAACATCTCATTATATGTTCTTTGATTATTTTTCTTTCTAAAAATGAAATCTATTTCATACACATTCTTACTTCTTTTAAAGCAATCCCCACTTCTTAACGATTGGGGAATAAAATATGAACTTTTTTTATTTCCTTCTTTGTTTAAATCTTCCCCCAAACACAATGTAAAGTTCAATTCAGTAAATCCGAATTTATATACTGCTGTATCCGTTTCTACATATTCCAGCACTATGCTATCACTATAAAATGCTCTTGTCTACTCCTGTCAAATGTGTAAAATCCCGCTTTCTAAACGATACCTCAATGTAACGATTGTCAAATACAATCATAAATATATTTCCTAATAAGTGTTCTTTATAATCCTGTGTAAATCCAACAATTTTATCTACTATCGCTATTCGTTCTTCTCTTTTTGTCATCTATATACCTCAAAAAGCGGATGAAATATCCATCCGCTTTAGATTCTATTGTTTGAGTGTTTTCTGCTGCCTGTCAGCCCCGATATTCTGTCGAATATCTAAACGCTATCGGTATCATTAAGTCCCCGATATGGACTACATCTTTCTCTAAGATGCTTAGCCCGACTCTCTGTCGAAAGTCTATCTGCTGTGGTCTTTACCCTGCACCACATCCAGCCCAGCTTTTACGTGTCTCCACACGGCAGATATCTCTATCTGTAATTATAGCATATGAAATTTACAGAATAAAAGCAACTAAAAAATAATATTTTCATACTATGATTTCTATAGGTACTTTTTATACCACTCCACCAAATCTCCCCGATTCACTTCAAACCACTGAGTCGTTATAAAAATATGCTTTCC
>JAWXVF010000164.1:0-5150 GCA_044425555.1 Eubacteriales bacterium | reverse complement strand
GGTAGAGATTTTGAAATATTTTTAGAAAAATGTAAAATACTTCTTTTCAATTGGTAGGTATTTGAGGTAAAATGAGTCATAGGGAATCTCCTTCGTATTTGTTTAGTAAGGTTTATTCTATTTTATAGTTTAGAGTTTGTAGCGTTGTTTGTATATGCGATTTGTTGGCAGCAGATGATTAAACGATTTGAGCTTTCTGTAGCGTATGCGAATCGGGCAGTTGCAATTTTGTGGTCATTGGTTTGGTCTGTTATATTATTTAAAGAGGCAATTACCTTAGGGAAAATATTAGGGGTGTGTTGTGTACTAGTTGGTGTAATGATTATTAACACAGGAACAACAGAGGAGGTGCTAGATGAACTTTAGTTCTTATGATTTGCTAGCATTTGCAGGAGTGTGTATTGCTTCGATTTCGCAGATGCTCCTTAAGAAAAGTGCCAATACAACATATCGATCATTTTTGTTAGAGTACTGTAATCTTTTTGTGATTGGATACAACACTATGAAATGTTACCCAATGAACAGGTAATTGAATTGTGTAAGCAAGCACATGTGGGATTGTTACCAACTTTTGCAGATACTTATGGCTATGCCACGTTAGAAATGCAAGCGTGTGGTCTTCCAGTTGTAACGACGGATGTTAGAGCGTTGACAGAAATTAATAATGAGACTTGTGGATGGGTGGTACATTTAACTAAAAACCAATATGGTGAGGCTTGTTATTCTACGGATGTATCAAGAAATAATATGAAGCATGAATTACAATGTGGCCTAGAAACTACATTTAAGGAAATATTTGAAAATAAGGAAATGATAGAAGTGAAAGCGCAGGAATCACTTGTGCGTTTGGAATTAAATCATAGTGAAAGTGCGTATAGTGAAAAAATGGAAGTAATTTATCGGAATGCAATTGATGGTTAGGTGTACAGAATGAAAATGATAACAAAGGTATTTTTGGCAGGAGTAATGGCACTATTTATATTAAATGGTGTCTGTATGCTTTACTATAATATACCACGACATTCTCTGAATCAAAATGGAGCAACGGATTATCTTTGGGAAGTTGATTTTATGTATTCGAGAGGTACAGAAGGGTTTGCAAAAGGCGTGACGAATAATGAAGGGCTAAATAATTTGTTTGATTATGAGGGGCAAACATTAGAGGTATTATTAATGGGATCGTCGCAAATGGAAGCGTTCAATGTGCAACAAGATCAAAACACTATATCGTTATTAAATGAATATTATCAAGGAGAAAAAGTATATAATCTTGGCGTATCGGGACATGACTTTTATACTATTTCTGCCAATTTGGATAGAGCACTGAGTAGATATCAGCCCTCAGAATACCTGATTATAGAAGTGGGGGATGTGGAATTTGATAAGGAAACATTGCGTGGGGTTATAGAGGGAAGTCACGCAGAAATCCCCTCATTTGAGCCAGGTGTTATTTACACGTTGCAAGGGATTCCTTACTTAAGGCTTCTGTACTCACAGATGAGTTCATATTTGAATGGGAGACAAGAAGCGAGTGTACAGCATAATACTGCAGTAAGGGAAATAGAATCTTCAGAACTAGAACGTGAGATTGATTATAGAGATGAATTAGACCACATTTTAAATAAAATCTCGTTGTCGTGTGAAGCGTATGGTGTTACACCGATTATATTCTATCATACGAAATTAGAACTAACGAACGAGGCGACTGTGAGAACCTATACGGATCTAGGAAAGCTAGAAGTGTTTGAAACCTTGTGTCATGAGAATGAAATTGTATTTATTGATATGACGGATGTTTTTATAGATAAATACGAAGAAGAATTCATACTTCCTCATGGTTTCTCCAACACAGAAATAGGGACTGGACATCTAAATAAAACGGGACATGCTATAATAGCAGAGGAATTAATTCGAGTGATGGAGGACTTATTATGATCTTTACTAGTATTGAGTTTTTCATATTCTTTGCAATTGTGTGCGTGTTAATGTTGCTGACGAATCTTTTGGAATATAAAAGTGAATGGAGTCATTATAAAATCAATCGAATACGTCATATGGTTCTATTAGTAGCGAGTTATGTGTTTTATGCTTGGTGGGATTGGCGATTTTGTATGTTAATGTTTGCACTTACTGGGATAGCGTACCAATCAGCATTAGGTATTGAGCGTGGTGTTAGTGATAAAAGTTATTTGGTGGTTGGCATTATGGTTCCTCTTGTTGTACTAGGGGTATTTAAATATTTGAACTTTTTTCTAGATTCTTTTTATACAGTGTTTCAAATAAGTAATCCTGGGAATTTAAATGTTATTTTACCTGTGGGGATTTCCTTTTACACATTTCAATTACTGAGCTATACAATTGATGTGTATCGTAAAAAGATTCCGGCAAATAAAGATTTTATGAAATTGGCTTTGTATATTGCATTTTTCCCACAATTGGTAGCGGGACCCATTGTTAAGGCATCTTTATTTTTGCCACAATTAAATGAAAATCGTAGAATAAAAGCAGAGAATGTAGCACGAGGTGTGCAAATATTTGTGTTTGGTCTAGCAAAGAAAGTGGTGTTATCAGACCATATTTCGATTTATGTGGATCAGGTATTTGATAAACCACAAGCATTTGATTGGTTGACGCTTGTATTAGCGGTTCTATCCTATTCAATTCAAATCTATTTGGATTTTTCGGGCTATGCAGATATGGCGATTGGTTGTGCATTGATTCTAGGGTATGATTTGGCTAGTAATTTTAATATGCCGTATGTATCTAGAAATGTGACGGAGTTCTGGAAACGGTGGCATATTAGTCTATCGTCTTGGTTGCAAGAGTATCTGTACATACCACTTGGAGGCACTCGAAAAGGGGTGGCAAGAACGTATATGAATTTATTAATCACCATGTTGTTAGGTGGTTTGTGGCATGGAGCCAGTTGGAATTTTGTAATCTGGGGCGGATTGCACGGTATTGCATTATGTATTCATAAGATTTGGAGCAGATTAGAGGTGAAAAAGAATGTGGTCTATGAAGGTGCCTCGTGGATTATTACAATGATATTTGTGGGATTTGCGTGGATCTTTTTTAGAGCGGAAACGCTAGAAAAGGCAAGTGTTATGATACTTCGAATTGTTAGCTTGCAAGACGGTGTGAGGCATCTGTTTTCTTGGACGTTTGTTGGAGTAATCGTACTTTTTCTTTCGTCTTTTGTAGCCGTTATAAAAAGTAGGCGGGATGAGTGGAATGAAGGGTTTTACCCGTACTTAGATTTATCAAAGTTTACCTCATTAGTTCTATTTTTTGTTAGTGTTGGTATGATAGTAGCTTTTGCGTATACAGGTAGTAATCCTTTTATTTATTTTCAATTTTAAACTGCCAATAAAAGGCATGTAGGAGGTTGATTACGTCCCAAGGCCTAAAAGTAGTGGTGTTAGGTCTTGCATTTAAACCGGTAAAAGATGATTTAAGAGAAGCCCCTTGTGGTTGAAAATCACTTGTACAAGGAAGATATATTCTACGTTCTCTTATAATTGAATCAGAATTTACTAGCGTAATACATTTGCAATGCGTTCTGCTAATAGGCTTCGTGCGTGAGCATTAGGTAAAATTCCGTCTTCCTCTAAATAATCTTCATAATTAGTGACATTAATAGGCGTGCCATAAAAATTATCTAGGAAAGAAATGCTGTTTTTGACGGCAATATTTTTCGCCCCTACCATATAGTCGGGAGATTTCCATTCGCCATGGTGAGTGATGTCACTTCCTACTAATTCACCATTTTCATTTGTAAATACACAGAAAGTTGGTGCTACAAAGATGATACGAAGGTGTTGATAATAGTCTCGTAGCATATAAATTGCAGTTTCTAATGCGTTACAGTAGCTTTTGTAAGAAAATTGATTTTCGAAATCAACACCCTGTCGGCTGTTTAGATAATCAATTGGCTATAGGACATAATTAGTGCATCAACCGTATTGAAATCAATAGATTTTAATAAATTTACTGTTTCTTGATAGAGAGGGTCTGCATCGGGATTTAGTTCTAAGGTACCTTCTATAAGCGAAAATTTTGGGCGCATAATGCATTTATAATCCAATTAAGAGAAAATATTTCCGCTAAGTCATCTTCTAGGTTACCTGTTGAAAGAGAGGTTACAGAAGTATTAGGAAAAGCACAATTATAAACAACGGCGTCTAGTTGCTTAGCTAGTTGTTGTGGAATATTGGTATGATCATTAGGGTATGTTAAAAGTTCATTGCCTAGCATCACAATAGTAGTAATATCATCGGCTTCCCAATTGGCAAGGTAGGCAGGGCTAACTGGAATGATATAATCTTCTGATTGTACTTCTGATAGAATAGCAGTGTCGTCACCAGGCAATTCCTCTAAAGCGTTAGTATGCCAACTATTTAATTTGGAAATAGAAGAAATTAGAGAATTAGCGAAAGGCTACCTAGTATCATATGGGGGATATATTCTTTTTTTAAATTCATATAGACTCCTTGGTTGTAGTGTACAGAAAGAAATACATTTTTCTTAGTATTATTCTATCTTGTTTATTTATGCATGTCTAGTAATATTTAAGGAATTAAATCTTAAGAATATATAAAGTAGTGGAAAAATCTACTATACTTATGGTAAAACTAGGGAGGAAGAACTGAATATGAACAATAAGCTTCATTTAAAAAGTATAATAGTATTGTAATCTCCTGGTAGTAGGGGGTTATGGTCTTATGGTTGTAGCTACTATGTTTGGAGTATTAGCTTATCGTGGTATGGAATATATGAATGGTCCAATAATAGAGTCTGTGGGTTATATTATTGTTAGGGAATTTAGTTGTATCATTTTTCAAGAAAAGATAACGAAAAGAAAAATAGTGGGAACAATATGTATTTTAATAGGGATTGCGATTTATTATATGGTGTGATTGCTAGAATATGGTATGATATGTATGTTACATGCTTGAGTTTCCGTAAATTACAAGAAAAATATAAAAATTTGTATATCCATCATTTTTTTCTTGCAATTTACGGAAACTCAAGGAATAATAGGGTCAGAAGGAACAAGATGCTTCACGGTATTTAAATAGGATTCCTTTGCAAGAGTAGGGATTCCTTTTTCTAAATGCTTCGATAGCCGATCTACGGTATTGATTTTT
>JAWXVF010000163.1:0-5229 GCA_044425555.1 Eubacteriales bacterium | reverse complement strand
GAATGGTTTGGCTAAACACAACGGCTCTCAAATAATCAATTTCTACAAATATCATTCTATGAACTGCCAAATACAACGGATAAAGGGGTCTTATCCCAGCTCTTGGATTCAAATTAAAATATGTTGGTGAATCTGTTACAATTTGATATCCTGGATTAGAGACACACAGAAAAAATAGCACGCTAGTAACTAGCATTGCTATTTTGGTTATAATATTATTTCTACTATTCACTCGTTTCATTTTATTCCTCTAAACCTTCTTGAACCACACCCAAAATCAAGAATACTTTTATCCTTACAAATATTATGTAGGAAATTCGCACGACGAATGTCATCTTCCTTAGCTTGTTCTCTCCATTCCCAATATGTCTGTTCTTTTATCGTATCTGATTCCGCATTATATGCACTCTTATGCATTCCACCTTCTTCATACTTCTCAACAGTAAAATCTCCTAATTCAGATACTTGTAATAATCCACATTTAGAGCACTCTAACATATCAATGTCAGAACGATCTCGCAAACCACTATGGAATAATTTTAAATTTTGATCGCCACACAATACACATTTTATCTCAATCATTGCTATCTATCCTCATACTTTCTATATTATAGTTACTCTTGTCTTACACCATTCACTACTTCCCTAATAATCAAAGAAATTCGCGAAATCATTTCCTCTGTAATATCATAAGCAGTTGGCAAATTAATTCCAACTTTGGAAATCTTAGAACTAATTTCATTAGAAAATGTATATTTCTTATATAGTTCCATTTCACTTAATGGAATAAAGAAAGGTCTCACGTCTATTTGATTCTCTTTTAAGCGTTTCTCACATTCTTCTCTATATTCTTCATCTATCAAGAGCGATACTAACCATACAATTTTCTCTCGCTTGTCTAACGTATCACTTTGTAATGTAACACCTTCTATACCTGTCAATCCTTGGTGATAAGAATGTTCTATTTGACATCGTCTCTTGTGAATTTCTTCAATACGCTCTAATTGGGCAACCCCAATAGCCGCTTGCAGATTCGTCATTCGATAATTATATCCCACTACTGTATGGTAATATTTGCGTTGTTTATCCATTCCATGATCTTTTAGTAACCTGATTTTTTCTTCAAGCTCTTTACTCTGTGTCAAGCACATACCACCCTCTCCTGTGGTAATTACTTTATTACCAAAGAAAGAAAAGCAAGAAATATCACTCATGGACCCAACTACTTGTCCATCATATTGTGCGCCATGTGCCTCTGCACAATCTTCTATTACATATAGATTATGACTCTTGGCTATCTTACCAATCTGCTCCATATCACAAGGTTGTCCATAAATATGTACTGGAATAATTGCCTTTGTTCGACTCGTAATTGCCTTCTCTATTTCTACAGGATCAATACACCAACTGTCTTCCTCAATATCCACAATCACTGGTGTTGCTCCCACGTATAATACTGCATTGATTGTAGCAGCAAAAGTAATATCTGGTACGATTACTTCATCGCCTTCACCAATCTCCAATGCTAATAATGCTAGGTGCAATGCTACTGTTCCATTGGATACTGCTACTCCATACTGTACTCCGCAATACTGTGCAAACATCTCTTCAAACTTAGTGATGTAGCTTCCTGAACTTGAAATCCATGTAGACAAAAATGCATCTTGTAAATATTTAAATTCATTCCCTCCTAAGTGAGGTTGTGAAATTGGTACACTTACATTCTGGTGATATTCAAAGTAATCAACCACTTCTCTCTTCTTATTCACGATTGGTAGAATTCGCACCTTGTAATTCAACTTCCCAATTATATGTTGAAAATTATCTTGTTCGTAGGCATAGGCGTATTCTTTATTTAAATGATTCATAATCGGCTCTTGTAATTCATAATCATTTAATAATAATCGTCTTACATCTCCATCGGTTACTACCCCTACTAAACGAGAATTATCATCAGTTACAAATACGCATCCTTTTGCATTAGAATCAATCTTTTTTAAGATTTCCTTTAGGGATGTATTATGAGTTATGAGCATCATTTCTTGAATATAGATTATTCTTTCCTTATCTACCATGCTTTCTACCTACTTCCTCTTTCCATTTTGGAATACATTATCAATTCAGCTAACTTAAAATCCAATTCTGTATCTATGTCAATAGAGTCCTCTTGCTTCATAATAAATGCAAGTCCATTTGCTCCTAAGAAACTACCATTTTGTATAAATGCAGTACTTTTTGCCATATAAATAGCACCGTTTAATCGATAATATGGTTCTAAAGCTTGTCGACATGCTGTTTTTGCTTCTTCTATGATAAATTCATCTAAAGAATGTTCCTTATCCAACTTACCCGCCCATAAGGGAGAGTGCTCACATTCACATACACTCACTAAAAAGTCTTTTTCCTTTATTTGCATTAGCTCATAGGCTTCTTGTATCATCTTGCTAGTTCTAAGAGGAGATGTTGGTTGCAGTTTGCATACTTCCGTAAATACCCTTCCACTTTTGTTATAAGAATCTAATACATTTTTAATTACCTCATCTGAAGTAGTAAGATCTAATGCAAGATTTGCTGGTCGCATAAATGGTATAGTAGCACCACAGCTTTTAGCAATTTCTGCAATTTCTTCGTCATCTGTTGATACGACTACTTCTTCAAATATTTTAGATTGAAGTGCTGCTTCAATCGTATATTCTATAAGGGGCTTATTAGACAGTAATTTAATGTTTTTCCTAGGAACTCCTTTAGACCCCCCTCGTGCTGGTATAATTGCTAACATAATTCTTTCACCTTTCTTACTGGCACTCCTATATAGACTCCACTTTCTTGAATAGAATGAACTATAGCACCACCTGCACCTACTACTACATTGTCACACACAGATACTTCATCAATAATAGTTGTTCCTGCACCAATCAAACAATTATTTCCTATTATAGATTTCCCACAAATAGTCACGCTAGGTGCTATATGGCTATTTCTACCCACACACACATCATGCTCTATTACTGCATTTGTGTTAATAATGGAATTATTGCCTATCTTTGTAGCTGGTCCTATATATGTATGTTCACCAATAAAAATACCATTCCCTAGTTCTACATTATCATCTACGATGGAGCTTTCTGCTATTACTGTTATGAACTGTACTTTATCTCTATAGTTATTATATATCGACTCTCTTTGTAAATTATCACCTATCGCAATAATCATACCATCATCCTCTAAGTAATTCACTTCTCTTAGTATAGGAATTCCTAAAATGGTTTCATTCTCTTTTCCATTAGGATCCACACACAGAATATTATTACATTGTAATCTTTTTAAGGCCGTAATAATACTTCTAGCATGTCCTCCACAACCATATACCACTATTCTGCTACAAACATTCTGATCTTTTGTTCTATGCATACTATTTATCATCCTCGATATAATTGCTGTAATATATCCCTATTCTCTATTAACGCCTGCACTTCTCCATGTCCCTCAATTGTAATTGGAATACTTTGATCTAGCCCATATTGATATAGGAATTCATACAATCTATTTTCTCTGTTCATAATACAATGCATATCACTTACACCATCATTAGCACTTATATGTAACCATTTGGTAATGGGTAATACTTGCATTAACTCTTCTAAAATATCATATCCCAACACATTTGCCGATACATTTAAGTGTCCAATATCTAATAATAACTGAAATGCGTATTGTTTATAATTCTGCGTTATCTCCTGTGCATTTGTCATCATAAAATAATTGTTTCGGTTGAAATTCTCATAATTTTGCTTACTTAATACATTATTTTCTAAATATAGCGAGATATGCTTTTGCTTAGTCAACTTACTAAGCTGACTATATGCTGTCCAAAATCTCTGTTCTGCTTCTAGTTTAGGATAAATCATTACCCCTTGTATGCTACCGCCAATTTCCTCTTTGGTCACTTGGGTGAAAAACCCTGCATGAATGGATAAATGATGTATTCCTACTTCTGCCATTAATTCAACGGTATTTTGGTAAAATGTAGTAGATTCTTCATATATTTTATCGTCACATGAAGCAAGATTAATTACAAAGTCTTCCCTTGGCGGAGGAAAATATCCATGGCAAGTATATTCTAATTGATATTCTTTCTTTAGTTTAATCAAATCTTTTATAATTGTATCTGAATATTTTGTTCCACCTGATAATTCAATATGGCTAATACCATTTCTAGCATATTCTTCTACAATATCTGCTATGGTCGCATTCGTTCGCTTCACACAATCTGATGAAATATAAATCATAGTTTCATGTATCCCTCTATTTTCTACTAATTCTTCCTATAATAACCTCTACTATTATACTGATAAAATATCGTTATATGCATATTCTTTCATTGCACATTTTCCTATAATCTCATCATAATATAATGCTGAAATACCCTCTCCATTCGTACGTTTTGCAGTTACATTCTCTTCTGTAAAGCATTCTCCTTGTGTAATACTTTGTGATGCTACTAAACATTTTTGCAAAGACTGTCTAGTATTTTGTTCTGAGATAGTTGGAATCTTCACATCTGTACCTAGGTATGTCTCTACCTTTCGAATTTCTGTTACTAACTGTCGTAATTCTTCTACTGTTACAGATGCACTTTGGTCTGGACCTTCCATGTCACGATCTAATGTCACATGTTTCTCAACGAGTTTAGCACCTTTTGCAACTGCATAAGGGGATGCACCTATTCCTACAGAATGATCGGAATAACCAACTAATATATTGAATTCCTCACGTAATCTTGCTATTAATTCAAGATTCACTTCCTCGTCTTTGATTGGGTAATTAGCTGTACATTGTAATAAGATTACTTGTTGATTAATTGGTAGAATCGCATCTAATGCCATTCTAACCTCTTCTAAGTAACACATACCTGCAGATAAAATGATCGGTCTTCCTTTTTGCGCAATTTGTCGTAAAAATTTAATATTTGTCAGATCCGTTGCTGCTACCTTATATGCTGATAGATCTAATGTTTCTAATTGATTTAAGCTAGACTCCTCAAATGGCGTTACTAAGTAATCCACTCCTTTTTCTTTACAATATGCTTGTAAAGACTTGTACTGTTCTAACTTTAATTCTAACTTCTTCAACATCTCAAACTGTGTTTCAGTTTTTTCAGTAGTCTCCTTCTGATAAGGAGCTTTTTCAATATCAGATAGGATTAATTCTTCTGATTTAAACATTTGA
>JAWXVF010000162.1:0-5252 GCA_044425555.1 Eubacteriales bacterium | reverse complement strand
TATTTCGGATGTGAACATGTGTTATTCAGAGCATGCAAGAAGATATCTAAACAGCGAAGGCACGGCTAAAGAAAGAACATACGTGACAGGCTCACCAATGGCGGAAGTGCTTGCAGAGAATTTAGATCAAATAAAAGCAAGTGATATTCTCGCAAAACTAGGCTTGGAAAAAGGCAAATATATCTTATTATCAGCGCATAGAGAAGAAAACATTGATACAGAAGAAAATTTTTTCAACCTAATGAACGCAGTGAATGCATTGGCAGAAAAATATGATATGCCAATACTATATTCATGCCACCCAAGAAGCGCAAACTACATCGCAAAACGCGGGTTTGTGTTCGATAAAAGAGTAAAACAAAATAAACCGCTAGGCTTCCACGACTACAACAACCTGCAAATGAACGCATTCGCCGTGGTGTCAGACAGCGGAACACTGCCAGAAGAATCGAGTTTCTTCCTATCAGTAGGAAATCCAATCCCAGCAGTGTGCATAAGAACTTCAACAGAGCGCCCAGAAGCAATAGATAAAGGAAATTTTATCATCGCGGGAATAACAACCAACGAAGTTCTCCAATCAGTAGAAATGGCAGTAGAAATGAACCAAGCAGCCGACCTAGGCATCCCAGTTCCAAACTACACCGACCAAAACGTAAGCACAAAAGTAGTAAAAATAATCCAAAGCTATACGAATATTGTCAATCGCATGGTTTGGAGAAAAGTATGAGATGTATTATATACATAAATCTTGCATGTGTGTAGTTGGGCACTGGATTTATTCTAATATTTTAAGGAGAAATTATATGAAAGTAGTTTTATTAGCGCCTACACCGCCACCTATTGGTGGAATCGCAGGTTGGACGGTTAGGATGTTAAATGCTAATTTAAAAAATGGATGGGAAATAATATTAGTAGATGAGAAAATAGTTGGAAATAGAAGTGTATTTGGTGACAATAAGAATAAGCGTAACTATAAAGATGAGTTAATACGATGTTTAACTATATGGAAAAAATTAAAAAAAACATTGTGTGATAATGAAGTTAAAATAGTTCATTCCTGCATACCGTCAGCCACGTTGTCAATGATGCGAGAATATATATGTGCATGTATAACGAAAAAACGCAAAAGAAAGTTTATTACTCATTTTAGATGTACTGTTCCAAATACGACAAGAAGTAAAATTGGAAAGTTTATATTAAATAAATTATGTAAAAAGAGTGATTTGATCATATCTTTAAATAAACAAACTACTGAGTATTTAAGAACGCTTACGGAGACAGAGATAGTTTGTGTTCCAAATTTTATATCACATGAAGAATTAATATTTGAGAAAGAAATAAATGATGAGGTAAAAACTATTTTATATGTTGGTGGGGTTATAAAAGAAAAAGGTGTATATGAAATTATCGATACAGCAGTTGCTTTTCCACAAATACAATTTAGATTGGTAGGAGAAAGTCAATCAGATATTTTAGAATACATTAGATATAAGATGGTTAACAATGTTGTATTAGTTGGTAAACTTGATAAGAAAGGTGTTCGAAGTGAGATGGACAACGCAGATGCGTTCATGTTCTTATCTTATTTTGGAGGAGAAGGTTTCTCAAATGCTTTGGTCGAGGCAATGGCTGCAGGAATGCCATGCATAGTAAGTGATTGGGCTGCAAACAGTGATATGATAGATAATGGTAAAGGTGGAATTGTTGTACCGATAAAATCGGCACATGATGTAGAAAAGGCCGTAATCAGTATATTATCAAAAGAGATTAGACAGGAATATTCAAGCTATAACATTATGAAAGTAAAATCGCAGTATCTTGAAAATATTATTGTTGATTCATATGTTGATGTATATGAAAGTTGTCTAGATGGATGTGATAGATATGAAATATATTAAATTAGCAATACTTATTGTGCTAAATAATATTAAAAGTATTATAAAAAAAATTATGGGATGCAATATACAATTAAAGAACCCAATATTAATTTCATTAAAAGCTAATATTGGTGTAAATGGGAAAAATTCAATATTACAAATTGGTAAGAAAACAGCTATTAGAGCTAATTCAGAAGTAATGGCAAGAAATGGGAAAATTATTATTGGTAATAATTGTTTTGTTAATAAAAACTGTATGATAATTGCACATGAGTATATAGAAATAGGAGATGGCACAACTATTGGCCCTAATGTATGCATCTATGATCATGACCATGATGTTATAAATGGTGGTTATATATCAGCTCCAATTAATATTGGCAGTCAGGTTTGGATAGGAGCAGGTGTAATTATACTAAAAGGTATTGTAATTGGAGATAATTGTGTTATCGCAGCAGGAGCGATTGTTACTAAAAATGTGCCAGCAAACACATTGTTTATCCAGAAGATGGCATCAGAAAAATATAAAATAAAAAGTATTCAAGGAGATAACAATTGAAATTAACGTATTTTATGGATAATGCTATTCCATCACAAAGAGCAAACTCTATACATATTATGAAGATGTGTCAAGCATTTTCTAAAAATGATATCGATATAACACTATATTGCGATGGCGATAATAGGGTAGTTAATTTAGATGAGGTTTTTGAAATTTATGGAATCGAAAATAAGTTTAAAATAAAGTTTATCACATTGCCTAAAATTATAAGAAAATATGGTCGAAGATTTTATCATATGTATTCTGCATATAAAAAAGTAAAACTTTTTAGTAAAAGATTGGATGGATATATTTATGGGCGTTCGGCATATTCAATATTTTTTCTTCGTAATAAAATCAAATATATTTACGAATCACATACAGAACCAACAGGTATGATATATCATATTGAAAAGAAAATTTTACATAATAAAAATTGTATAGGTTTAATAACTATAAGTGAAACATTAAAAAAAAGATATTTAGAAATTATGCCAGGTTTATCTCGTGATAAAATTACAGTATTGCACGATTGTGCAGATATTGATGTCTCGAATAGCTCAAATAAGCAAGAGTTAAGACCTTCGGTCCAAATGAATAATATAACAATAGGATATTTAGGGCACCTTTATCCAGGTAAATGCATGGAGGTTCTAATGCCGATTGCAAAAAAAATGCCTCAGTGTTATTTTAATATTGTTGGAGGTACGGATGAATGGATTAAAAAATGGAAAAATGAACTTAAAAAGCAAAATATAGAAAATATTATATTTTATGGTTATGTAAACAATAATATAATTGGGGATTATTATAGAGCGTTTGATATATGCATTCTTCCATTTTCAAAATCTGTTTTTGTTGATAAAAGAAAAAGTTTCGATATTGGGCAATGGATATCTCCTCTTAAATTATTTGAGTCAATGGCATATAAGAAACCTATTCTAGTTTCAAATATTCCAACTATTCAAGAAGTTTTAGAAGATGAAATTGATTGCTTATTCGCTGATCCAAACAATATAGACGAATGGTGTGCGAAGTTAGAACGATTAATTTTTGATGAAGAATTGCGAAAAAAACTAGCTAATAACGCATTTTTAAAGTTAAAAGAAGAATATACATGGAATAATAGAGCTATAAAAATAATTGATATTTTAAACCGAGATGAGGTAACCAGCAATGAGTAGACTTAAAAAAATTATCAAAAACCCAAAACTAATTTTAGTGTATTGTGCTAAAATATGTCCTAGATTAGTTAGTAAACGTATGTACATTAAAATTACTTATGAATATGTTTTTAAAAAGAAAATTAATTTATCTAATCCTAAAACGTTCAATGAAAAGCTACAGTGGTTAAAACTTAATGATTTTAGAGCTGAATATACTTCATTAGTTGATAAAGCTGAAGTAAAAAAAATTGTCGCAGACAAAGTTGGTGATAAGTATATTATTCCAACTATTGGAGTGTGGGAAAAATTTGAAGATATAGATTTTAACAAATTGCCTAATCAATTCGTGCTTAAATGCACGCATGATTCTGGAAGTGTGGTAATATGTAAAAATAAAAAAAATTTTGATAAGGATGCAGCAAAAAAGAAACTTAATCAGGCATTAAAGCAAAATTTCTATTATCGATGCCGTGAATATCCATACAAAAATGTAAAGCCTAGAATTATAGCTGAAGATTATATCAATGATATTAGTACTGGACAACTATATGATTATAAGATTTTTTGTTTCAATGGTGTTCCTCAATATTTTTATATAGCTAGTGATCGGCATTTGGGTAGCAAAAATACAAAATTTGATTATTTTGACATTGAATTTAACCGGATAGATATGAGACAAGCACAGAATCATTGCAGTAACACTCTTTTTTTTAGGCCAAAATGTTATGACAAAATGATAGAAATAGCTAGTGTTTTATCAAAAGGTATTCCTCAAGTGAGGGTAGATTTTTATATAGCAAATGATAAGTTGATTTTTGGAGAACTAACATTTTTTCATCAGGGTGGATTTGGACCATTTATTCCAGAAAAATTTGATGATATATGGGGAGAAAAAATCAAATTGCCCAATGGAGAATAGATGTGTTAATAGTTAAAACGAAAATGAATCGCATAAGATTTGGTGCATTATACGTAGCAATCATGTTGTCTTTAGTACCATTATTTAACGTGGCAATAGGAGGCAGAGGATTTTTTTTGTATCTAGGTATTGGTTTAGTATTTCTTACACCATTTATACCACATAGAATAATTTTAAATCGATTGTCTATAGCATATATTTTATTTGCTAGTTATGATTTATTTACTGTTTTATGGTCACATAATACAATCAGTATTTTAGATAGTATACAGGTATTTGAATTGATTCTATTAATTATTTTTATTGACTTTTCTGATAATGAAGTTAGGTTGATACAATATTGTCAATTAATTTTAGGATTAGTAATTGTGCTTATTCTTTCTTTTACGTCTACTACCATGATTGCGTATGGAGTGTATGCAACGAATTCGTATCGTGCAATACTAAATATTAATGGTGTACAAATAGACCCTAATTATACATGTATGTTGATGTTCCCTATAGGAATATATCTATTTAAAAATATAATGGACAGTGAGATAAAATCAATATTTAGAATCCTATCCTGTTTGCTATTATTATTGGTATTATATGCATATCTAAGGTCAGGTTCGCGAGGAGGCTTACTTGCAATAATAGGTGGATGTTTATTTTATTTTATTTTTAGAAAGGATAAATTTGTAAAAAAACTTGTTATTGTAGTAGTTGTTTGTATTATTTTGTCCGTAGCATTACCTATTATATTGTCA
>JAWXVF010000161.1:0-5296 GCA_044425555.1 Eubacteriales bacterium | reverse complement strand
AGAAGAAACTTTACAAATTATAGGAAGACATAATACGATTGAACAAGTAAAAGAAGTTTTTTACTTAGCAAGAGAAGTAGGATTTACCAATATTAATATGGATTTGATCTTAGGTTTGCCAGAAGAAACAGTAGAAGATGTTGCTAATACAATGAAAGAGATTATGGTGCTTCAACCTGATAGTATAACAATGCACTCTTTAGCTATTAAAAGAGCTGCAAGATTAAGTGCTTGGGTAGAAGAACATGGAACAGATTCTATTCGCAATTCTATAGAGGCTATGGGATTAGTGCAAGAAGCATCGAAACAAATGCAGATGCAACCATATTATTTATATCGACAGAAGAATATGGCAGGAAATTTTGAAAATATAGGGTATGCTAGAAGTGGAGCATATGGTATTTATAATATAATCATTATGGAAGAGAAGCAAAATATTATGGCAGTAGGGGCAGGAAGCATTTCTAAAGTCATTGCAAAAGACGGTTCTATGAAGAGGTGTGATTGTGTAAAAGATGTAGAGATGTATATAGACCAAATTGATGAAATGATTGAGCGTAAACGAAGATTATTACAATGGGAATGATTTTAGAAAAGAGGTAAATATGGCGCTAAGTAAGAAACCTGTAACAGGAATGAAAGATATTTTACCAAGAGAAATGGAAATACGTGATTATGTTATTCAAGTAATTAAAGAAACGTATGGAAAGTTTGGATTTACTTCCATAGAAACTCCTTGTGTGGAACATATAGAAAATTTAAGTAATAAACAAGGTGGAGAAAATGAAAAGTTAATCTTTAAAATCTTAAAACGTGGAGAAAAGTTGAAATTAGAAACAGCTAAAGAAGAAGCAGATTTAGTGGATGGTGGTTTACGATATGATTTAACGGTGCCATTGGTACGTTATTACTCTAACCATGTAGGAGAATTGCCAATACCTTTTAAAGCGTTACAAATTGGACCAGTATGGCGAGCGGATCGTCCACAAAGAGGTCGCTATCGTCAATTTTATCAATGTGATATTGATATTTTAGGAGATGCAACAAATTTGGCAGAAATAGAATTAATATTGGCAACCACAACCACTTTGGGCAAGTTAGGATTTAAGGGATTTCAAATTCGTATTAATGAAAGACGTATTTTAAAAGCTATGGCAGCTTATAGTGGATTCTTAGAAGAATCGTATGACGAAGTATTTATCACCTTGGATAAAATGGATAAAATAGGAATAGATGGTGTAGAAAAAGAGTTAGTAGCTAGTGATTATGATGCAAAATGTATAGAAAAATACATTGCTTTATTTAAAGGGATAGAAACAGCAGAAAATGGATTACAATATTTGGCAAAAGAATTAGATGAATTTTTGGAAGTAGATGTAAAAGAAAGTTTGCAAGAGATTATAGAGAGTATTCTAACAACAAAGTCTTCTGATTTTGAGATTCTATTTGACCCAACATTGGTACGTGGAATGTCTTACTATACAGGTACGATTTTTGAAATTGCAATACCAGAATTTGGAGGGAGTTGTGGTGGTGGTGGTCGTTATGACAAGATGATTGGTAAGTTTACAGGAAATGATGTACCTGCTTGTGGATTCTCCATTGGCTTTGAACGTATTGTCTTATTGTTATTAGAAAGTGACTTCCAAATTCCTTCTAATGGAAATAAGGTGGCATTTTTAATTGAAAAAGGAATGCCGTCCAAAGAATTGTCTAATATTATAGAAAAGGCACAAAAGGCTCGACAAGAGGGACAGCAGATATTAGTAGTACGTATGAATAAGAACAAAAAATATCAAAAAGAACAATTATCGAAAGAAGGTTATGATCTGTATGAAGAGTTTTACAAACAATGAGTAAAAGTTGAACATAATTGCTCATAATTGACTATGGTTGCTCTGAATTGATGTAGGTTGATTAAAATTGTCAAATACTATAGCATTTTATAAAATAATAGTGTAGAATGAATGTAATCAGTATTACAAATTTGTTAAGACCATAGAAAGTGAAGCTAAAAAAGTGAAACGTATGATAACAAAAGAAGAATATGATAGACGATTTAAGAATGTAATGTACATTTCCATTGCTATTATTGTGGTATCTATGTTTGCACCACTATTTACAGCATACGAACCAATGCAGTTACTATTTAGTAGTTCTCATACTGCCCTAGAGAATGGGAAGTTAGATGCCTCATCTTATGATATTATGAATTCGGCACCACTGCAGCTTGTGGGTGAATGGAATACTTATGAAGGAGTCTATTTAGATAGTGATATAATTGAAGAGAATTTTTTAGAAGATCCTATTATAACGTATTTGCCAAAGGCTAGTTTATATACATCACAAGGAACACGTACTTATCAAGGATATGTGAACTTTACAATATTAGAAGAAAATCGAGAAGAAATTGTGATTTCTATACCATTGGCTACTCAAGAGATTAGTATGTATGTCAATGGAAAACGTGTATATGGTATTTATGCTTTTGATTCATGGGCTGGGCATAGTGGTAGTATGATGATGTACTCTTTAGAAGATGTGTATGATGAAACAAGAGAATTTCAAGAGATTACCATATCTGTAAATCGTGATGAAGGAGCTACAGATTTGGTGAATCGTGTAATTGTCATTGCAGATACCCATAGTTTAAAGGCTCGATTAGTAGTGGATTATGTAATGCAAGGTGCACTTTGTGGGGTGATGTTCCTTATTATTATGAATGCTATGATGTATATGGGATTAATGCCAACGTACTCTACGCTTACCTTTATGAATTTGTATGATATTACATTAATGACATATATGTTGTATAATTTTAGTACGTTACCTAAAGTAATTACGAGTATTTTCAATCCTAATGAATTTGGTGATTTTACTATTAGAAGTAATGCATTAATGTTCTTTATGGCGGCAGGAGCATTAGGAAATGAGTTGGTGAAATCTATTTTTGATAAAGCCAATGTTGCACCTTGGTATTTTAGAAAACCAACTAATATTGCTTATTGTTTGTTGGCAGTAGCAGTTTATTTTTATCCAGCTTATTTTAATGAAGGTGGAATTATATTAACTAGTATTGTTTTGATTTGGACTTATATAGGGGTAGTGGTAACTTGGTATATGAATTATAAAGCAGGTGTATTAGAAATTTACCAACATGTTCATTTAGCAAAGATACTTTTTATAGGGGGAGTGTTGTTTGTTGATGTACTTACTACCAACCTATATCCAAGACCTAAGGTATTTATCTTAGTGGGATATGGTATTTTCTTAATTGTTCATCTTTTTATGCGAGCATATGAATATAAAATACCATATATGGAGAGTAAGAAGTTAAATGAAACATTAGAGATTAAAGTAGAAGAGCGTACTAAAGAATTGTCTAAAGCCAATGAAGTGTTACGCACATTAAGTGAAAGAGATGCTCTAACGAAAGCATTTAATCGCTTGTATTTTGAAGAAGAAGTATTACAAGTAATTGATGAGTTTAATAAGGGGAATGGTTTGATTCAAATTGTTCACTTGTGTATCTTTGATTTAGACAATTTTAAGAGTATTAATGATACATACGGACATACCGAAGGAGATGGTCAGTTAATTGATACGGTGAAAATGGTAACAGATATTGTAAGTGAAGATATAACAGTTTCTCGTATTGGTGGAGAAGAATTCACCTTACTCTTTATGAACTATGAAAATGAAGAAGTGTTAAGTGTAGTAGAGGAAGTTCGAAGTGAAATGGAGAAAATGGCAAACCAAGTAGAAGCACGTACTACAGGAAGTTTTGGTATTTGTAGAGCGAAAATGGGAATTAATCGTAAAGAGTTGTTCCAAACAGCAGATACGTGTTTGTATAGTGCTAAGTATAGTGGTAAGAATCGAATTATTTATAACTTCAATGGTAAGGAAGAGTCTTATAAGAAAGATTAATTACAAATAGAAGAAAAAGAGAAAAGAGTCCAACTGGGAATCAATGTATTGACACCCTAGTTGGACTGTGTTATAGTATCGGTATCAAATAATTGATACGAAAGGAGAACTTATGAAAACATATGGAAAGTATATTAAACCATATTTGTGCTATTTTATTATAGCACCATTATTGATGATATTAGAGGTGTATTGTGATGTAAAGATTCCAGCATTATCGGCAGAGATTATTAATGTAGGAATAGTCAATGAGGAGGGAGGACAAATTGTAAGTCTAACCGTACAAATGTTAATTCACGTTGTATTTGCGATAATAGGTGGGGTAGGAGCATCTTATTTTGCAACGAAAGCAGCTGTGAATTTTTCGGGAGACTTAAGAATGGATATTTTTGAAAAGATTCAAGAATTTTCCTTTGCTAATATTGATCGGGTTAGCACAGGGTCCTTGATTACAAGATTAACTAATGATATTACACAATTGCAACAATTAGTTGTTATGTGTTTGCGAATGTTATTTCGAGCACCTGGAATGTTGATAGGATCTATTATTATGGCTTATGTAATTAATCCAAAACTTAGTACTATATTTTTTGCGTTAGTACCAATTCTTTCTGTAATTATTTATATAGTACTAAACTTATCTTATAAGAAATTTGGAGTCTTACAAGAAAAGGTAGATGGTTTAAATACTAGTATACAAGAAATATTAACCAATGTAAGAGTAGTTAAGGCGTTTGTAAGAGAAGATTATGAGTATACTAGATTTTTAGATACCAATGAAGAGTTAAAAGAATCGGGCTTACAAGCATATCGCATTTCTATATTGCAGATGCCTCTTATGACATTAGTAGTGAACTTAGCTTGTGTAGTATTAATTTGGGTTGGAAGTACTCTTGTGGATACAGGAGGAATGCAAATTGGTGATATAAGTGCGTTAATTACCTACTTAACCCAGATTCTTATGTCTGTAAATATGATTGCTATGATGTTCTTGCAAAGTTCAAGAGCAATTGTAAGTGGCAAGAGAATCACAGAAGTATTACATACACAAATAACGATTCAAAATAGGGAGAGTCAACATTTAACAAAAAAAGTAGAAAGTGGTAGAATTCAATTCGAACACGTAAACTTTAAGTACTATAAGAAGAGTTCTGAATTAGTGTTAAAAGATCTTACATTTACGATAGAATCGGGAGAAACTGTTGGTATTATAGGTTCTACTGGATGTGGTAAAACTTCTTTAATTAATCTGATTCCAAGATTGTATGATGTAGAAAATGGTACAGTTTATGTGGATGGAGTAGATGTAAAAGAATATGATTTACAGAATCTGCGAAATGGTGTAGCGGTAGTACTACAAAACAAT
>JAWXVF010000160.1:0-5381 GCA_044425555.1 Eubacteriales bacterium | reverse complement strand
ATAAGTGCATTTATCGTATCTGCGGATACAGTAACTCATATGGTGGAACATGCTTGGGAAGAGACGAATGTGGAGGATGGAAGCTTTGATACGGCTATGGCCATAACACAGGAGCAACAAGATGCATTAGAGAACGTGATTCAAGTGGAGGATAAATCGTACATTGATGTCTCTCAAGGTGAAAGAACTTATCGTATGAGTCAAGTTAGAACGTATATGAATCAGATTGAATTAGTGGAGGGAACTCTTCCAAGTCATGATGATGAAGTTGTAATTGACAATCAATATGCTAAGATGAATCAGGTGAACCTACAGGATGAAATTCTGATTATGGAGAAGGTGTACACAGTGGTTGGTCTTGGATTTACTTCGGATTATACACAATTACTTAAGAAGACAAGTGATTTGTATGCGGATGATCAGTTTGCTCTTGTATATGTTACTGATATGCAAATGAATGAGTTGGTAGAAACAAGGGATTCACTAGGTGATATGGTCTACTCATATGCGTACCAATATAAGGAGAATTCTAATAAAGATGATTTAGAAGATGCATTGAGTGATTTATACGTAGTTTCATGGATAGAAGCCCATGAGAATCCAAGGGTAAATGGTGCAATTGATGATGTAGCAATGAATCGTAGTATTGCGTTAATCGAAGGCGTATTACTGAGTGTGCTAATTGCATTTGTGCTATCCGTATTTTCCATGAACCAAATGAGAAGAGATAGTGTAATCATAGGGACTTTATCAGCATTAGGGTATGAACGAAGGAAACTAGTTAACCATTTTGAATGTTTACCTTGTATTATAGTACTTGTAGCTTCTATAGTAGGTGTGCTACTTGGAATAGGAATGTCTCCTGTGATGGTTGCTTCAACTGAATATTCTTACGGGGAGTATAAAGTGTATTGCAATATAGTAGTAGTCGCGTATTTGGTGATTCTTCCAGCAACAATAACTTATCTTATTAATGGAATTGCCCTTTTGAAGGCGTTATCAAAATGCCCAATTAGATTACTTAAAAAAGAAAGAAAGATGCCACCAACAAGAGAATATAAAATCAAAAATATGTCTTTTACAAAAATGTTTCAAATAAGACAGATACAAAAAGAACTAAAAATATGTGCAGTAATGTTTGTTGGAATTATGTTATCAGTATTAATCTTATTATTAGGACTATCCATCCCTTCAAGCATAGACCATTACACGCAACTAATAGAAGCAGAAGTTGCAAGCGATTACGTATATACTCTTTATGCACCACTTATAGAAGAACAAGAGAAGAGCCAGATTGGATATATTAAAAACCTTACCTTAGAGGAAGCGTCTAATTTTGATATTACGTTTATGGGAATTGATGAAAGCAATGATTTTTTTGCATTTACACAAGAGGTTAAGCGTGAGAATGGTATCTACATATCCGATTCTGTATCAAGGAAATTCGGCTATCAAATTGGAGAAACTTTAACGGTGCAAGATGGAACGGTACAGTACGACTTTATAATTGATGGCATTGTGCCTTATAGCAATGGGCTGTATGTATTTATGAACATAGAAGAAATGTGTAGAAGTTTTGAGCAAGAAGCGGAATACTATAATATCATATTCTCTAATGAAGAACTTGACATTGCAGATGAATCTGTGTATTCCATTACGCACAAATCTGATATTATGAAAATGGCAGTCGGGTGGAAAGATAGTGTGGGTGTAATCTCTACAATTATGATAGCAGCATCTATCATAATATTTGTTGCAATTGTATTTTTATTAATGAAGGTGATTATCGAACGCTCAGAGAATAATATTTCACTAGTTAAGATCTTTGGATTTCATAGAACAGAAATTGCGAAAATGTATTTAGGGAGCGGGTTCTACGTAGTGTGTGCTTCTATATTGATTGGATTACCAATTAATATGGTCTTAATCCAACAAATATTTCCATTGCTGTTCTTTGATGTAAATGTGGGAATTGCGTGTCATATGGATGCTTATTTATATGTGGTATCTGTAGGGATTATTGTACTAGCATATTGTTTAAGTCGATCTATTTTGATGCGGAAGTTAAGCAAAATCTCATATGTAGAATTATTGAAAAATAGAGATTAAATGTTTTAAGGATACAGGTATTTAACCATGATAGTCATCTGGTGTTTCTCCTGTTCCTTAATATCCTCTTTAGCTTGTATTGTTTCAAGGAACAAAGCTTGTATGTTAAAATTTGTCCTCGTCTAACTTGTATAAGGGTTTTCAGGTGCATCTTTTCGAAATACAAAGCCTTTTTCTTTCCAAGCTGGCATTTTTAACCTATGTTGAAAGGCGAATTCTATATCATTGTTGATACCAGAATGAGATGTGATAATCAAATCCACATCTTTTTTGGTTGCAATTGTGTAAGCTTTTTCCAGAGAAACCATATTGATTGAAGAATCTGCGTTCCAAAAATCCATGAAGCAATAGCCACCATCATCTCCAATGATTAACAGATCTCCCACGAATAATAATTCATCGGATACGAGATAACTTGTATGACCCATAGTGTGACCAGGTGTTGAAATAGCAGTAACTGTCACACCATCTACTGTGACAGTCTGGTTATCATCTACTAACTTATAGATGTTAATTAACTGAACTGGTGAAGCAAGTCCAATACCAAGTATTTTCTTGCGAAATAACTTGCCAGTTAGGTATTGTTCTTCTTCTCTGCTTAGATAAATGACACAGTTTGGAAATATATGTTCACTATAGGCATCCACACCGCCGGCATGATCAAGGTCTAGATGAGTTAGAAAAACAGCTTTTATTTCTGTGGGAGATATCTGTAGTTTTTTTAAGCCATTCCTTACATTTTCACTATTTTTATAACCACTATCAATAGCGATATAACCAGTTTCACTTTTTATCAAAAATAAATTCACATCTTTATCGCGAATAGCAAATAAGTTTTCGCTAATTTGACTAGTTTCACAGGGATACCATAATTTTTTCCCGTTTGTTTGCTTAGGTTTAATGGTGGTTCCGAAAAATTCAATAAGATTCATAATAATAACCGTCACTTTCTCATAGTTTGGCAACTTTGTCTCGAAAGAGATAAATTGATGAACCTATCATATCATAAATGATTATAGAAAACAATTTTTATGGGATTTTATTCCGTTAGTATGGGAATATGAGGATATACCAAGGGGTACTTTACTCCCATTGAAGGTCTTAATAAAAAATTTGACTAAAAGGAGTAAGGTTAGACTGTTGCGATTACCTTCAATTCGTCTTTTTTGATAGTATATAGTTAGATAAAGCTAACTGATACCAAGGAGGATGAAAATGGAAAAAGAAAAGTCATGTACGTTTCTAAAGCAAATAGAAGGGTTTCTAAACAGAGATTATGGAAATGAAGTGGGTACCTGTTTAGCACAACAATCAAGAATACGATATAATGAACTCTGTGAAGAAAATCAAGATGAGGCAAAAGAAAGGCATATTCATACACGAGAACGTATTTATCCTGCCATTGCTATTTTTGATACACTAGTGACTCATGGTACTAGTAGAGAAGAAGCAACTAATTTTGTCATTGAGTATTATACGTGGCGTAGCACCAATATGAGTAAGAAGATTAGTAAATTTATGAAACTTCCTCTGATGTATCGAATGGCACCGAAGATTTGTCGCACGTTAACAGGGAAAATGTTTGGAGAAACTTCTGGATTTGCATCTATTTCATATGAAACGGATGACAAAGAAGTGCGTTTTGATATGATCGCTTGTCCTTATACAATCATATGTAGTAAATACGGTTGTCCTGAAATCACAAAAGCGTTTTGTAATGCAGATGATATTTGTTTTGGAAATATGCATCCAAAAGTAATCTTTAATAGAACGAAAACATTGGCAGATGGAGATAGTTGCTGCGATTTCCAGATAAAATTAACAGTATAGTTGTAAGGAATTATATAAGGAAAAAACAAGTCAATTGGGAATGCCAGTTGACTTGTTGTGGTTAAAGCACTTAATTCACCCGTAATTCTTCTGTTTTTGCTAAGGGTAAGCCCGTAATTGCAACAATTTCTGTAGTGGCTAATTTCTCTAATAGATTTCGTGCCACTTCTAATTTGCCACGTATTTCACCTTCTATTACACGGGGGTTAGTGGGTAAAATTTAGGTGATTGTTTGCCATTATCAGTAGGTTAAAAGTGAGTTTATATCCTAAAGTTAAAAAATCTTGAATTTTAAATTAAAGTATGGTAATATCTAACCAAAGCATATTAATGAATCAAATCTTATAACATTGTTGTGGTACAAAAGTACTACAATGTTAATCATTCCATTCGGAAATCATTCTATGCAAATACCACAAAACAAACAACAAAAGAGCGTAATTGCAAGGGTGAAGAACGAGTGGAGGCTACATTAAAAGGGAATCTTAAAAAAATCAAAGTATTATATTTTTCGAGATTACCTTTTCGAGAGACATCTTTGCCTATTACCTCAGGAAGAGAAAGGTCAATAAAGATGGGAAAAGAAGATAATACTACAGGGGAGTACATGAGAAATCATGAGATTGCAGCTGATCTACTTAATTACAAAATCTATGGAGGAGAACTTAAGATTATTCCTGAAAAATTACGAGAACTAGATACTACTAGTATTGTGAATCTATCAAATACAACTCCAGACGGTAAAGAAGATATCGAATCGGTGAAAAGAGATCGAGATGTTTTGAAAAAAGTGACAGCACTACAAGATGGACGAAACACCTATTTAATTATAGGAATTGAGAATCAAACATTGATACACTACGCCATGCCAACACGAACCATGTTATATGATGCACTGCAATATGATGATCAGGTCAAAGTGATTCATAAAGCGCATAAAGCAAAAGAAACTAAGGATAATTGTAAAGAAAAAACAGGTGAAAATTCTAAAAGAAGAACAGGTGATGAATACATTTCTAGATTCTACAAGGAAGACAAAATAATGCCAGTAGTTACGTTTGTAGTGTATTGGGGTAATAAGCGGTGGGATGGACCAACCTCAATGAAAGAGATGATGTATGAAATAGATGAGGAGATAGAACCTTATGTACAAGACTACAAATTATTCTTAATCGCACCAAATGAAATGGAAGATCATGAATTTCGTAAGATGAAGACTAGCTTAGGTGAGGTATTCCAGTACATTAAATATTCTAAGGATAAGAAACGACTAGCAGAAATCGTTGCAGGAAATGAACGATACAAACACTTAGAACGAGAAGCAGTAATGGTAATTAACTCGGTAACGAAATCAAATATTCCGTTGAAGGAAGAAGAGGAGGAAATTAATATGTGCCAAGCGTTAGAGGAAATGAAAGAAGATGCAAGAGAAGAAGGAAGAC
>JAWXVF010000159.1:0-5405 GCA_044425555.1 Eubacteriales bacterium | reverse complement strand
CATAGAAATAAAAAAACAGACGTTACTTACATATCAAGAATTATTGGAAGAAAATGTTTTGTTGGATAAAACAACGGCTGTTTATCAAAGAGCACATATTTATCCAGCCATAGCCATTTACCGTACTTACATGGATTTTGCTTATGGGAGTGAAGAGATTGAAAAAATAATGGAACAGGCAATGTATAGTTCGGTTAAGAGTACGGGAGAATTCTTTGCTAAGGTAGGAAGCTACCATTTCTTTTTTTCGATCTTTAAGAAAATATGTTTTCTTTCAACGAAATTTAGCTATAAGCTACCATACTTTGAGATGGAATGGATTGAGAGTGAGCGAGATGTGATAGCATGGAATTGCCATAAATGTTTTTATCATGATGAATTCCAAAGATATGGTTGTCCAAACTTAACAAAGATTTTTTGCAAATTAGATGATGTGATGTATGGGAATATACCAGTAGCCCATTGGGAGAGGACAAAGACAATTGGTGAAGGGGAGGAAATCTGTGATTTCCGATTTGTGCAATCAAAAATATAAGATAATTAGATACAATCAACAATACAAATTAGGAGGATGATAAAAATGAACAATCAACAAAAATGGGGAGCAAAAGATGTAATATCGGTAGTGTTATTTTCACTGATATTAATTGTAGTTCAATTTGCCATTTCAACCGTAACAACAGTTAGTATGTTTGCTAGTGCAGTGATTGCATTTGCACTTATGGGGTTATTTGCAGCACCTATTTACTTTTTAATGGTGTCTAAGATTAATAAGCGAGGGGTATCGCTAGTGTATTCTTTGATGCTAGGTTCCTTGTATTTCTTCATGGGTCACTGGAGTACTATTTTCTGGTTCTTATTCATTGGAATCGTAAGCGAAGCAATCCTTTGGAAAGAAGATTCTTGTTTAGATGGTAAAAAAATAACATTAGCTTGGATTTTGCAAGCAGTATTACATATTGGAGTAAATGTACTATCATTGATTGCATTCTGGGATGACTATGTAATTACAGCTCAATCCCAAGGAATGGAATTAGATTATATTAATGCTTATGCAAGTTATTACCAATCTCCAATGTGGTTGTCTATTATTATTGTGTTAACAACTGTTGGTGCTTACGTAGGAACGATTATGGGAAGAAAAATGTTGAAGAAACACTTTGAAAAGGCAGGAGTGTTATAGATGGTCGGGAGAGTGCACCCTTTTTCCATTGCTACGAAAGTCATTGTTACAGCTTGTGTAATGGTAGCAACACTATCTACCAACGGATTTATTTCTTATGTTATATTTGGATTTGCATTGTTATATCTTCTAGTTCAAGGGGAGCTTAAAAATGTATTTCAGTATACTCTTTTCTATGGAATACTTTGCATTACATTTTATCTAGTAACCGTATATAAGATTCGATTATATCTATTTTCTGAATTCCATGTTTTTATGTTCTGGTGGCTGACTCCCATCTTTATGGTCTCTAGTGACTTGATGTTATCGCCTTCGGGACAAATTAGTGCGTTTCTTTCTAAAATAAAGATGCCAAACCAAGTGATTCTTGGTGTTCTTGTAGTTTTTCGTTTCTTTCCTACCATGAAGGTGGAATGCAAAGGGATTTTACAATCAATGTATAATCGCAGATTATTAGAGTGGAAGCAAATGTTGGTACATCCCGTAAATAGTTTCGAATATATACTAGTGCCGTTATTAATGAGAACTATACAATTATCAGATCAACTTGCTGTCTCAGCGTTGGTTCGTGGAATAGAAGCACCTTATCAGCGTATGGCTTATTATGAAAATAAAACTACAGTAAGAGATGTATTTTGTATGATGATAGCAATAGTTGGGTGCATTGCAGTGTTGGGGAATTGAGGTAAGTTGAAAAATTACATTTTTCAACGGCAATTTGTCTCTTGCGAGTCAAAGTTGCCAGATTTGAAGAAAATGGTGGTTATTGTATGATAAGGTTTCAAAATGTTAGTTTTACCTATGAGAATGGTAAAGCTGGAATATTTGATATAGATTTTACTATTCGTGAAAATGAATGTGTAGCATTGATAGGGGAATCTGGAAATGGAAAGACAACGATTACAAGAATCTTAAATGGGTTAGCGCCATCTCATTATAGAGGAAATCTAGAAGGGGGAATTCTAATCAATGGAAAGAATAGTAGTCAAATGCCTTTGTGGGAGCAGTCGAAAATCTTAGGAAATGTATTCCAAGACCCCAAATCAGGATTCTTTTCTAGTGATTTGCATGGTGAAGTGGCATTTACGTTAGAAAATTATGGAGTAGTACAACAAGAAATAAAGTCTCGAACAGATCAAATGATTCTATCACAGGGATTAGAATCACTAGAAGCCATTTCTTTAGATGTGCTTTCTAGTGGAGAAAAACAACGAGTAGCCATTGCGTCCATGTTAGTTCATGACCCAAAAGTATTGGTATTTGATGAGCCTACTGCCAATTTAGATGAAGAAGCATCTATGGAATTAGGCAAACAGATTAAGACGTTAAAGGAACAAGGACACACCATTGTCATTGCAGAACATAGATTGGCGTACTTATCTGGAATTATTGATCGATATATTTATATTAGAAGCGGACGAATGGTGAGAACATTTTCTAGGGAAGAACTAGAAGCACTAGGAGAGGAAGAAAAAAGTAGTATGGGAATACGCACCCTTACTTCTTTGGAGAAGAATCTAAGAGAGCCTATTCAGCGAAAGGATAACGGGCACAATGTGGAACTTCGTGTTGAGGACATTAGTTGCAAGGTGAAATCTCGTGAAATTCTAAGAAACACTTCCTTTCAAGCAAGGAGTGGCGAGGTGATAGCTATTACAGGTGTAAACGGAGCTGGAAAAACCACATTAGCGAAAATTGTAAATGGGATTAGAAAGGAATCATCTGGAACTGTTAAAATTCAGGGTAAAACTATAAGCAAGAGGAACCGATGCAAGCAAGTCTGGTATGCATCGAATGACACCAACACACAATTTTTCACAAATAGTCTCACAGAAGAACTCTTGTTACTAACAAAACAAACTACTGACAATATAGAGCGAGCGAGAGCCTTGCTAAAAGAAATGGGGCTTTATGAATATAAAGATTGTCATCCTCAAACTTTATCAGGAGGACAAAAACAACGTTTATCTATCGCGTGCGGGATATTTTCTGATAGACCGATTTTGATATTCGACGAGCCGACTAGTGGATTAGATGGTAAAAACTTAAACATTATAGCAGAACTTTTTACAAAAGTAGCTAGTCAAGGAAAAGTAGTTCTTGTGATTACTCATGATAGAGAACTTATGAATGCTACTTGTACGAGAGAGGTAAGGATTACATCTGGTAAATTTTAATATAGAAATTATTTACAATGGGTGGATATAGGCGAGAGAGAAAGACCAATAGGGAAGGACTAACAATGGCTGGTCTTATGATGTTTGGGAAAGGATTAACTATTCGTGATGAATTCGATAATATTTTTATGGATTATCGAGATGAACAAAATATTACTGCTGATATTCGTTGGAATGACAGGGTGACATATGATGGGACATGGGAGAATAATTTATTTGATTTTTTCATGAAGGTAACACCTAAATTATCAGTTAGATACCGGTGATTTAAATTGACAGATTTTTTCTCTAAGTTATGATATAATTAACCAATGTTTGCAGTAGAAGGGATTTCATATTTATGAAAGAGTCTAAACCTTAGCATGTTACAATATTTCTTTGAGAAAGAATTACCATCTGATGTTCCGTTCAATGGTAAGTCTGATAGAAGTTTGTTATTTCAAGGACTTAAAATAGCAAGTGCGGAAGAGAAGTACCAAGAACATATGGGAAAATACCCAGTAATCATGCTGAACTTTAAGGAAGCAAAGCAGGGAAGTTTTGATTATTGTTATGGTGCACTCTATCAAATGATTGCTAGTGAGTATAGACGACATAGTGGAGTCTTAGATAGTGAAAGGTTGACAGAAGAAGAGAAGAAAACATATAGATTATTACGTGATCAAGAAGCAGACTATATGATGGTGGTTAGTTCTGTTCAGTTTCTGTGTAAATGTTTAGAAAAAGTGTACCAAGAGAAAGTGGTTGTGTTAATAGATGAATACGATGTACCTTTGGAAAATTCACACTTTCGAAAATTTTATAACGAAATGATTGATTTTATCAGAGGGGTATTAGGTGCCACGCTTAAAACCAACAATTCCCTAAAGTTTGCAGTCATTACAGGGTGTTTGCGAATTAGTAAGGAAAGTATCTTTACAGGGTTGAATAATCTAGAAGTCGTATCCATAGAAAATAAGGAGTATGGAGAATACTTTGGATTTACAGAGGGCGAAGTACGAGAGATGCTTGTACATTATGATAGAGAACAATGTACTGATTTAGTAAGAAAATGGTATAATGGATATGTGTTTGGCAAGAAGCAGGTGTATAATCCCTGGAGTTTAGTGAAATATATGAATGAGTTACGAGTAGATTCAGAATCCTATCCTACCGCACACTGGGCAAACACCAGTTCTAATAGCATTGTAAAAGAATTAATCTACCGAGCAGATGATGTGGTAAAGGCTGAAATAGAAATCCTTTTGTCAGGTGGAAGTATTGAAAAACCTATTCATGAAGATATTACCTACGAAGATGTGTATAAGAGCAAAGATAATCTATGGAACTTTCTTTATTTTACAGGGTATTTAAAGAAGGTGGATGAGAGACAAGATGTTCATGATACTCGCTATGGAACGTTGGAGATTCCAAATCGGGAAATCAGGTATATCTATCGTAATCACATCATGGAGTGGATGAACGAATGTATCTACTCAGCAGATTTAACTAAGTTATATGAAGCCACCATAGCAGGAGACGTGGAAGTCATGGAAGATGAGCTTACAAGAGTGCTCGAGAGAACCATTAGTTGTTATGATGGAACTGTTCCTAATCAAAGAGAGACTTTTTACCATGGAGTGATGATAGGGCTTTACCAAGGAATGAAGGGGTACCTACCAATATCGAATCGAGAAAGTGGCAATGGACGACCTGATTTTATTGTAAAATATATCACTCATAGAGGGAAGGCTTGTATTATGGAATTCAAAGTGGCAGAAAAAGTAGTGGAACTAGAGAGTAAGGTACAAGAAGCCTTAGACCAAGTGGCGACTAGGAAATACCGAGTAGGATTAGAGGACGAAGGATATAAGGATATTCTAGAGTATGGAATTGCTTTTTATAAGAAAACCTGTGTAGTGAGGAGGAGATAAATAAAATTTATGAAAAACGAATTGCGAAACATAATAACAAATAGCATTAAGAAGTAGATGATAGGTAGCATATAACCAGCCAATCTTTATAAGTAGAAGGGATTTCATATTTATGAAAGAGTATAAACCATT
>JAWXVF010000011.1:0-36610 GCA_044425555.1 Eubacteriales bacterium | reverse complement strand
AGTTTGTGGTAAGATGGATATTGCACTATATGGTGTGGTGTACTATATGTGGAGTCACATATAGGGGTAAAAATAGAATGAACGGGGTGAAATGTCAATGGAAAAGAACAGAATACGTCCGATTACCACAGGGAAAACCAAACGTATGAGCTATTCGCGACAAAAAGAAGTCTTAGAAATGCCCAACTTAATAGAAGTCCAAAAGGATTCTTATGAGTGGTTTTTAGATGAGGGTTTAAGAGAAGTCTTTCGCGATATCTCTCCAATCGCAGATTATAGCGGTAACATGAGTTTAGAATTTATTGATTTCAAGTTATATATGGATGAAATGAAATATTCTATTGAAGAATGTAAGGAACGAGATGCAACATATGCAGCACCGTTAAAGGTAAAAGTACGACTAAGTGGTGATAAAGAGAAAGAAAAATTCACTACCCATGAGATTTATATGGGCGATCTTCCGATTATGACGGATACAGGAACATTTGTAATTAATGGAGCGGAACGTGTAATCGTAAGTCAATTAGTACGTTCGCCTGGTATTTATTATTCGATTGCTCATGATAAAATTGGGAAAGAATTATTTTCTTCCACGGTAATTCCTAATCGGGGTGCATGGTTAGAATTTGAAACGGATTCCAATGATATATTTTACGTACGTGTTGATAGAACAAGAAAAGTACCTATTTCAGTATTAATTAGAGCATTAGGAATAGGAAGTAATGACGAAATAAGAGAATTATTTGGTGATGAACCTAAAATTGAAGCAAGTTTTGTAAAAGACGTTTCTACAGATTATAAGGAAGGTCTTTTAGAGTTATACAAAAAGATTCGTCCAGGAGAACCACTCTCTGTAGAAAGTGCAGAAAGCTTAATTACTTCTATGTTTTTTGATCCAAGACGATATGACCTTGCTAAAGTTGGTCGATACAAATTCAATAAAAAGTTAGCATTACGCAATCGTATTAAAAATCAAGTGTTAGCAGAAGATGTGGTAGATTATTCTACGGGAGAATTAATTGCACAAGCAGGCACTGTGATTACCATAGAGCTTGCTGATCAGATTCAAAATGCAGGGAACCCGTATGTAATACTACAAACAGAAGAAAGAAACGTAAAAGTACTTTCTAATATGATGGTGGATTTAACAGCACATGTTGATTGCAACCCTAGAGAATTAGGGATAACAGAATACGTATATTATCCAGAGTTAGAGAGAATGATGGAAGAATGTGCAGGTGATCAAGAGGCATTATTTGATGTGATCAAGAAAAATGTATCGGAATTAGTACCAAAGCATGTGACCAAGAATGATATTTTAGCAGCAATTAATTATAATATTCATTTAGAATATGGCATTGGTAATGCAGATGATATTGATCATTTAGGAAATAGACGCATTCGTGCAGTTGGAGAGTTATTACAGAATCAATATCGAATCGGTCTATCTAGATTAGAGCGTGTAGTTCGTGAGAGAATGACAACGAATGATGAAGATAAAAGATCACCACAGAGCCTTGTGAATATTAAGCCAGTGCAAGCAGCAGTGAAAGAGTTCTTTGGGTCATCTCAATTATCACAATTTATGGATCAGAATAATCCATTAGGAGAATTAACACATAAGAGAAGATTATCTGCCTTAGGTCCAGGAGGTCTTTCGAGGGATCGAGCAGGGTTTGAAGTGCGTGACGTTCACTACTCTCATTATGGTAGAATGTGTCCGATTGAAACACCAGAAGGTCCTAATATTGGACTCATTAACTCTTTGGCAACGTATGCAAGAATTAATGAATATGGTTTTATTGAGTCTCCATATCGTACCATTGATAAGTCGGACCCAGAGAATCCACGAGTTACAGATGAAGTAGTCTATATGACAGCGGATGAAGAAGATAATTACCATGTGGCTCAGGCTAATGAAAGCTTAGATGATAATGGATATTTTGTTCGTAAGAGTGTTTCGGGGCGTTATCTAGAAGAAACCCAAGAATATTCAAGGGATAGATTTGATTATATGGACGTGTCACCGAAAATGGTGTTTTCTGTTGCTACTGCATTAATTCCTTTCCTAGAAAATGATGATGCCAACCGTGCCTTAATGGGTTCTAACATGCAACGTCAAGCGGTACCATTATTGTTGACAGAATCACCAGTGGTAGGAACTGGAATGGAACCAAAAGCAGCAGTGGATTCAGGTGTGTGTTCCGTTGCAAAAGCAGATGGTGTGGTAGAATATGTATCAGCAGAGAGCATTACAATGGCTTATGATGATGGAAGAAAAGAAGAGTATAAATTAAGTAAATTTGCAAGAAGTAATCAATCCAATTGTTACAATCAAAAGCCGATTGTGGATAAAGGAGAACGTGTAGAAGCAGGTCAAGTAATTGCAGATGGTCCTTCTACACAATTAGGTGAATTAGCACTTGGTAAGAATCCATTAATTGGTTTTATGACATGGGAAGGTTACAATTACGAAGATGCAGTATTATTAAGTGAACGTTTGGTACAAGAAGACGTTTATACATCTGTACATATTGAAGAATATGAAGCAGAGGCACGTGATACAAAGTTAGGACCAGAAGAGATCACAGGAGATTTATCTGGACTAAGTGATGAAGCACTGAAAGATTTAGATGAACGAGGAATTATTCGCATTGGTGCAGAAGTACGAGCTGGTGATATTTTAGTAGGTAAAGTGACTCCTAAGGGAGAAACAGAACTAACAGCGGAAGAGCGATTATTAAGAGCGATTTTTGGAGAAAAAGCAAGAGAAGTTCGTGATACGTCGTTAAGAGTTCCACATGGAGAATATGGAATTGTGGTAGATGCCAAAGTATTTTCAAGAGATACAGGTAGTGACTTATCTCCAGGAGTTAATCAATCTGTATGCATCTATATTGCACAGAAGAGAAAAATATCAGTGGGAGATAAAATGGCTGGTCGTCATGGAAACAAAGGTGTTGTTTCTCGTGTGTTACCAGTAGAGGATATGCCATACCTTCCAAATGGTCGACCTTTGGATATTGTATTGAATCCGCTAGGGGTACCATCGCGTATGAATATCGGACAGGTATTAGAAATTCATCTGTCTCTTGCGGCGAGAGCATTGGGATTCAATGTGGCTACACCAGTATTTGATGGTGCTAATGAATATGATATTATGGATACGTTAGATTTAGCCAATGATTATGTTAATTTAGAGTGGGAAGAGTTCGAGAAGAAATATGCAGATGAATTATTACCAGAGGTTGTTACGTATCTATCAAAGAATAGAGAGTATCGCAAGCTATGGAAAGGGGTACCGATTTCCCGTGATGGAAAAGTAAGACTTCGGGACGGACGTACAGGAGAATATTTTGATAGCTCTGTTACAATTGGTCATATGCACTACTTGAAATTGCATCATTTAGTAGATGATAAGATTCATGCTCGATCTACTGGACCATACTCACTTGTTACACAACAACCACTTGGTGGTAAAGCACAATTTGGTGGACAGAGATTTGGAGAAATGGAAGTGTGGGCATTAGAAGCCTACGGTGCTTCCTATACCTTACAAGAAATTCTAACAGTCAAATCGGATGATGTAGTTGGTCGAGTAAAAACATACGAAGCAATTATCAAAGGGGAAAATATTCCAGAACCTGGAATTCCAGAGTCATTCAAAGTGTTGCTAAAAGAATTACAGTCTCTTGGATTAGATGTGAAAGTTTTACGAGAAGATCAAACAGAAGTAGCGATTACAGAGTCAATTGATTATACGGAAAATACTATGTTGAATGAGCTTGTAAATAGTGAGAAAAATCAATCTGATACAAATGCAGCAGCATTGGGTGAAATGGGATATCAATCGCAAGAATTTGATAATCAAAGTGGAGAATTAGTAAGTGCTGAGGAAGAATTGCTTGAAGAATCTTCAGAAGAAGAATTTGTGATGGATCTTGAGGAATCAAGTGAAGAATAAGCGATAGAATCTGGAATTGATTGGAAGGAGTGCCAAAATGTCGGAAATGAATCAAGAAGCTTATCAACCTATGACGTTTGATGCGATCAAAATTGGTCTTGCATCGCCTGATAAAATCAGAGAATGGTCTAGAGGAGAAGTATTAAAGCCAGAGACGATTAATTATAGAACGTTAAAACCGGAAAAAGAAGGTTTGTTTTGTGAGAAAATATTTGGACCTAATAAAGATTGGGAATGTCATTGTGGTAAATATAAAAAGATTAGATATAAGGGTGTAGTTTGTGATCGTTGTGGAGTAGAAGTAACGAAGGCAAATGTTCGAAGAGAACGTATGGGATGTATCGAATTAGCTGCTAGTGTATCTCATATTTGGTATTTTAAAGGAATACCAAGTAGAATGGGGCTTATTCTAGACTTATCTCCAAGAATTTTAGAAAAAGTATTGTATTTTGCGTCTTATATTGTGTTAGATGCAGGAGATACTGATTTACAATATAAGCAAGTTTTATCAGAAAAAGAATACCAAGATGCCAAAGAAGCTTGGGGAAATACATTTCGTGTTGGTATGGGTGCAGAATCTGTTAAAGAATTGTTGCGAAATATTGATTTAGAAGGGGAAGGTCAAGAGCTTAAAGAAGCTTTAACAGATTCTACAGGGCAAAAGCGAGCTAGAATTATTAAACGCTTAGAAGTAATTGAAGCCTTTCGTGAGTCAGGGAATAAGCCAGAATGGATGATTTTAGATGTAATTCCAGTTATTCCTCCAGATTTACGACCTATGGTTCAATTAGATGGGGGACGTTTTGCAACGTCAGATTTGAATGATTTGTATAGAAGAATTATTAATCGTAATAACCGTCTAAAAAGATTATTAGAGCTAGGTGCACCAGATATTATTGTACGTAATGAAAAGAGAATGCTACAAGAAGCTGTAGATGCATTAGTAGATAATGGAAGAAGAGGAAGACCAGTTACAGGTCCTGGAAATCGTGCATTAAAATCATTATCTGATATGCTAAAAGGTAAATCAGGACGTTTCCGTCAGAACTTATTAGGAAAACGTGTGGACTATTCAGGACGTTCTGTAATTGTAGTAGGCCCAGAACTAAAGATTTATCAATGTGGGTTACCAAAGGAAATGGCAATTGAATTATTCAAGCCATTCGTTATGAAAGAACTAGTGGCAAAGAATATTTCACAAAATATTAAAAATGCCAAGAAATTAGTAGAGAAATTAGATACTAGAGTATGGGATATTTTGGAAGAAGTCATCAAAGAACATCCTGTTATGTTAAATCGTGCACCGACTCTTCATAGACTTGGAATTCAAGCGTTTGAACCAATTCTAGTAGAAGGAAAAGCAATTAAATTGCATCCATTAGTATGTACAGCATATAATGCCGATTTTGATGGAGATCAAATGGCAGTACATCTTCCTTTGTCAGTGGAAGCACAAGCAGAATGTAGATTTTTATTACTATCGCCTAACAACTTGTTAAAACCATCGGATGGTGGTCCAGTTGCAGTACCATCACAAGATATGGTTCTTGGTATTTATTATTTAACACAAGAAAGACCAGGAGCATTAGGAGAAGGAAAATATTTTAAGAATATTAATGAAGCAATTTTAGCTTATGAAAATGCAGTAATCACATTACATTCTAAGATTAGAGTAAGAATGTCAAAAACATTCCCTGATGGTGAAGTAATTACTGGTAATGTGGAATCTACCATGGGACGATTTATTTTTAATGAGATTCTTCCACAAGATTTAGGATTTATCGACCGTACAAAGCCTGAAAATGCATTAGTGTTAGAAGTAGATTTTCATGTGGCTAAAAAAGGGTTAAAGCAAATTCTTGAAAAAGTAATCAATACACATGGTGCAACTATTACAGCTGAAGTATTAGACGATATTAAAGCTATGGGATACAAGTATTCTACTAGAGCAGCTATGACCGTATCGATCTCTGATATGACTGTACCTTCTACAAAACAAAATATGTTAGATGAAGCACAAGCTACTGTGGATAAGATTACGATGAATTATAGACGTGGACTTGTTACAGAAGAAGAACGTTATCGTGGAGTGGTAGAAACATGGAATGAAACAGATAAGAATCTTACAAAGGTCTTATTAGATGGATTTGATGCATACAATAATATCTTTATGATGGCGGATTCGGGTGCTCGTGGTTCTAACCAACAGATTAAACAATTAGCAGGTATGCGTGGACTAATGTCAGATACTACAGGACGTACCATTGAATTACCGATTAAGTCAAACTTCCGAGAAGGACTTGACGTATTAGAATATTTTATGTCTGCTCATGGAGCTCGTAAAGGACTTTCCGATACAGCATTACGTACAGCCGATTCTGGATACTTAACAAGACGTTTAGTAGATGTATCTCAAGAATTAATTATTCGTGACATTGATTGCTGTGAAGAACGAGATGAAATTGCAGGTATGGATGTTAAGGCTTTTATGAATGGTAAAGAAGTTATAGAAGGATTAGAAGGTAGAATTACAGGACGCTATACTTGCGAAGATATTAAAGATCGTGAAGGAAATATTATTGTTAAGAAGAATCATATGATTACTCCTAGACGTGCAGCTGAAGTTATGGCATATGGCGTCGATGAGAATAACAATCCTATTGATGAAGTAAGAATTCGTACCATTTTAACTTGTAAATCGCATAATGGAATCTGTGCAAAATGTTATGGTGCTAATATGGCAACAGGGGAACCTGTCCAAGTAGGGGAAGCAGTTGGAATTATTGCAGCACAATCTATTGGAGAACCAGGTACTCAATTAACCATGAGAACATTCCATACTGGTGGTGTAGCTGGAGATGATATTACGCAAGGTCTTCCTCGTGTTGAAGAATTATTTGAGGCAAGAAAACCAAAAGGGCTTGCTATTATTGCTGAATTTGGTGGAAAAGCTGAGATAAAAGACACTAAGAAAAAGCGTGAAGTTATTGTAACGAATGATGAGGATGGTGAATCAAAAGCATATTTAATACCATACGGTTCTCGTATTAAGATTTCAGATGGCGATATCTTAGAAGCTGGTGATGAATTAACAGAGGGAAGTATTTATCCACATGATTTATTAAAAATCAAAGGTGTTCGTGCAGTTCAAGATTATATGATTCGAGAAGTACAACGTGTATATAGTCTTCAAGGTGTAGAAATTAACGATAAGCATATTGAAGTAATTGTACGACAAATGTTGAAAAAGGTACGTATAGAGGATAATGGCGATTCTGATCTCTTACCAGGTACATTAATAGATGTATTGGATTTTGAAGATGCTAATGAAAGACTTGCTAGTGAAGGAAAAGAATTGATTGAAGGACAAAAAGTGTTGCTTGGAATCACAAAAGCATCATTAGCTACGAATTCTTTCTTATCTGCGGCTTCGTTCCAAGAGACGACTAAAGTATTAACCGATGCGGCTATTAAAGGAAAAGTAGATCCATTAATTGGTCTAAAAGAAAATGTTATCATAGGTAAGTTGATTCCAGCTGGTACAGGTATGAAACGTTACCGAGGAGTGTCATTGGATACAGATGCAAGGATAGAAGAAGAATTAAAAGCGTTTGATGAAGATGAGTACGATGATTTTGACGATTATGATGACGTGGAAGAATTGGATACTACAGATGAGGAAGTAGAAGACAATGAAGAAATGTTTTTAGAAGATGAAGAAGTAGATGGTGATTTCGACGAAGAAGAAATGATAATGGATGACCATATAGACGCAGATGAAGTAGATGATGTGGAAGATATGGAGTAGAAAGCTACCTAATAGTAAGACACTTTATTGTAATGGTGTTTATAAGAAATCCATGATATACCGTAAATCTAGGTATTTCATGGATTTCCCATATTAAGAAAGGCGTGTGAACTCATATGAAAAAAGAATTGGATAAAAAATATGATCCCAAAGGGATGGAAGATAAAATTTACCAAAAATGGGAAGAAAAGAAGTATTTTCGTGCAGAAGTAGACAAGGATAAGAAACCATTTACCATAGTGATGCCACCGCCGAATATTACAGGACAGTTGCACATGGGTCATGCTCTTGATAATACGATGCAAGATATTTTAACTCGTTTTAAAAGAATGCAAGGTTATAACGCTCTATGGCAACCAGGAACAGATCATGCCAGCATTGCTACAGAAGTTAAAATCATTGAGAAAATGAAAGAAGAAGGTGTTACTAAGGAAGAACTTGGTAGAGAAGGCTTCTTAGAGAGAGCGTGGGAATGGAAAGAAGAATACGGTGGTCGTATTATTGACCAGCTTAAAAAGTTAGGTTCTTCATGTGATTGGGAACGAGAACGTTTTACCATGGATGAAGGTTGCAGTAAGGCAGTTGTGGAAGTCTTCTGTAAAATGTATGAAAAGGGGTATATTTATAAAGGGGCAAGAATGATTAATTGGTGTCCTGTTTGTAATACTTCTATTTCAGATGCAGAAGTAGAACATGAAGAACAAGCTGGACATTTTTGGCATATTAAATACCCTGTTGTAGGTAGTGATGAATTTTTAGAGTTTGCAACAACAAGACCTGAGACTATGATTGGAGATACAGCTGTTGCTGTTCATCCTAAAGATGAACGATACAAACACTTAGTAGGTAGAAAAATACTCCTACCATTTGTAAATCGTGAAATTCCAATTATTGCAGATGATTATGTGGATATGGAATTTGGTACAGGAGTGGTTAAGATTACACCAGCTCATGACCCTAACGATTTGGAAGTAGGAAAACGACATGACTTACCAATTATTACGATTATGAATGATGATGCTACTATGAATGAAGTGGCAGGAGAGTTTGCAGGATTAGATCGTTACGTGGCAAGAAAAGCAATGGTTGCTAGATTAGAAGAACTGGGACTTCTAGTAAAAGTAGAGGATCACACGCATAATGTAGGAACCCATGATCGCTGTAATGCTGTAGTCGAACCACTTGTAAAGCAACAATGGTTTGTGAAAATGGAGGAGTTAATTCAGCCTGCTATTCAATCGGTAAAAGAAGGAGATATTCAATTAATTCCACTAAGAATGGATAAGACGTATTATAATTGGACAGATAATATTCGGGATTGGTGTATCTCTAGACAATTATGGTGGGGACATAGAATTCCAGCATATTATTGTGGTGATTGTGGCGAAATTACAGTAAGTAAAGAGGAAGTATGTACTTGTCCCAAATGTAAGGGTAGCAATATGATACAAGATGAAGATACACTAGATACATGGTTTTCTTCAGCGTTGTGGCCATTTTCAACACTAGGATGGCCAGATAAAACAGAAGATTTAGAATATTTCTATCCAACAGATGTGCTAGTGACAGGGTATGATATTATCTTCTTTTGGGTAATTCGTATGATATTCTCTGGATTTGAACAGATGAAAGAGAAGCCATTTAAGACTGTATTGTTCCATGGTCTCATACGAGATTCCCAAGGAAGAAAAATGTCTAAATCATTGGGAAATGGAATTGATCCATTGGAAATTATTGATCAATATGGAGCAGATGCATTACGGTTAACATTAATTACAGGTAATGCCCCTGGTAATGATATGCGTTTTTATTTAGAACGTGTAGAGGCGAATCGAAATTTCTGTAATAAAATATGGAATGCTTCTCGTTTTATTATGATGAATATGGAAGAAGAAATTACAGAACCTAAATTAGAAGATTTAGAGCCAGTAGATTGCTGGATCTTATCAAAATTAAATAGATTGGTACAAGAAGTAACAGATAACATGGAGCATTTTGAACTAGGTATTGCTGTGCAAAAAGTCTATGATTTTATATGGGATGAATTCTGTGATTGGTATATTGAAATGGTAAAACCAAGATTATATACAGAAGAAAAAGATGGAACATACGAAGTAGTACTTTGGACTTTGCAGAAAGTATTAATTGATGCTCTAAAGTTATTACATCCTTATATGCCATTTATTACAGAAGAAATTTTTACCACCTTACAATCAAAAGAAGATTCTATTATGATTAGTAGCTGGCCTGTTTATGAACAAAAGTATGATTTTAAAGAAGAAGAAAAAGCGATTGAATTCATAAAAAGTGCAGTTCGTGGAATCCGTAATGTACGAGCAGAGATGAATGTAGTACCAAGTAAGAAAGCCAGTGTATATGTGGTGTCGGAGAAAGAAGAAATTCTTTCTGTCTTTGAAACAGGTAAGGTATTCTTTGCTACCTTAGCTTATGCAAGTGAAGTAATGGTACAAAAGAACAAAGAAGGCATTTCAGCTGATGCAGTATCGGTCGTAATAGAAGATGCCACTATTTATATTCCATTTGATGAATTAGTAGATAAAGCGCAAGAGTTCGAACGCCTTGCCAAGGAAGAAAAGAAATTATTAGGTGAAGTGGAACGAGGTACAAATATGCTTAATAATGAAAAATTTATGGCAAAAGCTTCTCTAGAAAAAGTAGCACAAGAAAAAGAGAAGTTAGTAAAATATACGAATATGTTAGAACAAGTGCGAGAACGCATTACTCAAATGAAATAGTTTAGCAAAAGGGTGAATACATGACATTTGATGAAATGGAAGTTTATTTATTAAATATTCCAAAGTTTGGAAAGAAACATTCCATTGATGCAGTTGGAGAAACTTTGGTAAATCTTGGTGTAGAGCAAGAGTCTTTTCAGATTATTCATGTAGCAGGAACTAATGGAAAAGGCTCTGTATGTGCGTTTTTAAATTCTATATTTTTAAGTGCAGGGAAAACAGTAGGTTTATTTACTTCGCCCCATTTGATACAAATACGAGAGCGTTTTCTTATAAATGGGGAGATGGCATCGAAAGAAAAAGTAATACAAGCTTTTTATCATGTTATGGAAAGAATGGAAAGAGAGAATCATCCCAATTTCTTTGAAATGATGTTTTATATAGGTATGTATCTGTTTACTCAAGAAAAAGTAGAATATGTAATCCTAGAAACTGGTCTAGGGGGACGATTAGACGCTACTAATTGCATACAAAAACCCATGGTAACGATTCTAACTAGAATTGGAAAAGATCATGAACAATACTTAGGAACTACCTTAGAAGCAATCACAAGAGAAAAAGTTGGTATTATGAAAGAGGGAGTTCCTATGGTATGTTTAGAAGTAGAAGAGAGGCCATCTATCTCTCATATTATCCGTCAGCAAGCCTTAGAAAAAAATGTATCACTTTTCACAATTTCTACTAGAGAAATACAAAATTATAGAATCCATCATAAAAAGATTGATTTTTTGCTAGATTCTAGTTATTATAGAAGTATTAGAGTTACAATTCCCTCTATAGCATTGTATCAAGTAGAGAATGTAGCACTTGTTTTAAAAAGTATGGAATTACTTGCTACCAAACTAGGTATTACAAAAGAAGAAATTGTACAAGGAATTGCCTGTACAAAATGGGCAGGTCGTATGGAAGAGGTTATGCCTAATATTTATGTGGATGGTGCGCATAATGTAGATGGAATCTATGCATTTATAGAGACCATACGATTAAAGAATAGGAATGAAAATGTTTTATTGTTTGCGGTGGTAGATGATAAAGATTACGAAAGAATGGTACAAGCAATTGCCGAAAGCACTTTATTTGAGAAGGTTCTTGTATCTGATTTAGATACAAAGCGAGGAATGAAGAGTAAGGCAATCGCAGATATTTTTCAAAGATACGGATTTCAAAATGTTGTTGCAATGGAATCTATTGAGGAAGCATTCAAGGAATGTTGCAAGTTACAACAAGAAGATAAAAATATATATATTGTGGGTTCTCTTTATTTAGTAGGTACTATAAAGACAATTTTAGAGAATATGAGTTGATAAGGTGGGAGCAAAATGATGATTAATTTTGAAGAAGAATTAAAGAAATTTCACCCAAGCCTAGAAGTAGATGAAATCGAAGAAGTGATTCATAAGAATGATTTAACAGATATGGCTGATGTGTTAATAGAAATGTTAAAAGAGATTAAGGACGAATAGGTGAGAGAACATGAAGTGTTATCACTGTGGATTGGCTTTATCAGAGAAAAGCTATTGCACGAGTTGTGGCTCAGATGTTTACCTATATAAGAGAATTATGAATATTTCTAATCTCTTTTATAACCAAGGATTAGAAAAGGCAAATGTTCGAGATTTATCCGGTGCAATTACTAGTTTAAAACAAAGTTTAAAATTTAATAAAGATAATATTATGGCAAGAAATCTATTAGGACTTGTCTATTTTGAAATGGGACAAACAGCAGAAGCGTTATGTGAATGGGTAATTAGTAAGAATGTAATTGGAGAAAAAAATATTGCAGATGATTACCTTAATGCAATACAAAACAACCCTACACGTTTTGCAACCATAAGTACAACAATTAAAAAGTATAATATTGCATTGGAGTATTGTAACCAAGATAGCAAAGATTTAGCAATTATTCAATTAAAAAAAGTGCTATCTACTAACCCTAAGTTTGTACTAGCACATCAATTGTTAGGAATGCTCTATGCAGAACTTGGAAATTATGCAGGTGCTATTAAGGAATTTGAGAAGTGCTTAAAGATTGATGTAAATAATACGAGAGCCTTACGACTATTAAAGGAATTAGAAGTCATTGAGGTTGAGAAAAGTGAATCTAACTCTAAGAAAAATAAGAAGGCAAAACGACAGAAGGTACATCAATATCAAAGTGGAAATGAAACGATTATACAACCGATTAATGACCGAGATGTCTTTAATCTTCATGTAATTGTGAATTTAGTAGTGGGAGTAGTAATTGGAATTTCTATAGGATACTTCTTAATCTTGCCAACTCAGATTAAAGAGGTTAACCAAGAGGTGAATGAACAGCTAAATGAAATGAGTCAGCAAGCATTGGTTAAGTCAGCTAGAATTGCAGAGTTAGAGCAGCAGTTAGAGAATGCACTCACATTAACAGGGACATTACAAAGTGAAGTAGATATCTATTTAGGGGAAAATGGTAAGGTAGAATTAACAGATCAATTATTAAATGCTACGTATATCTATTTGAATACACCTACTCAAATGGAGGATATAGCCTATTCCTTAGAATATATTACCAATGATTTCATTGAGGAACAAGCATCTAGTGAATTCACAGCACTTTATAACTACTTAATTAGTAGAGTGGGTGTGAATATTGCTACAAGTTATTATAATACAGGTTACACAGATTATCGAGCAGAGGATTATGAGGCGGCTATTCCTAATTTTGAAAAAGCGTATCAATTTAATCCGACCAATGGAGAGGCTATTTATAATTTAGCAAATTCTTATGCTAATTTAGGAGAAATAGAGCTAGCAATTACAGCATATGAAGAAGTGATTATTAAGTTTCCTTATACGGAAAAGGCAAGAAAATCACAAGAATACTTAGATACCTATAGTTACTAGCATACAAAAGAGAATAATGTAAAACACAGAAGAGAACATGAAAACCGTGTTCTCTTTTTTGTGCGAAAAAAGTCGAATAATAAGGAAAAGGAGAAGTATATGCAAGAAGATTTTAAAGTAATTCAAGAGTATTTAATGGTGAGACTACCAGAGGAAATTGATCATCACAAAACAAATTATATTAGTAAGGAGGCGGATCACTATATTATACGTGGAAAAGTAAAAGATATTGTATTTGATTTTGAAGATACGAAATTTATGGATAGTTCAGGAATTGGGTTGATCATGGGGCGTTATAAGAAAATTATTTGTTTTGGAGGTAAAATTTATGCATTACATGCAGATAAACAAATTCGTAAAATCTTGTCCATGGCTGGATTAAAAAAATATATTGAAATCTTAGAAGAAGAATAATAAGTGGAAGGATTATATAAAATGAAAAATGAAATGGAATTAATCTTTGATGCAAATTCCACTAATGAAGGATTTGCAAGAGTGGCAGTAGCAGCATTTACTACGAATTTAAACCCTACGTTAGAAGAAATTGCTGATATTAAGACAGCAGTTTCGGAAGCAGTTACAAATGCAATTATTCATGGTTATGATGGGTTAAGGGATGGAAAAATAAAGATAAAATGCTCAACAGATAAGGAAGTACTAGATCTATATATTGTGGATCAAGGATGTGGAATTTCCAATGTAAAACAAGCTATGGAACCTTTATATACTACAAAAAGTGATATGGAGCGTTCAGGCATGGGATTTGCTTTTATGGAAGCTTTTATGGATGAACTTTCAGTAGAGACACAAGTAGGAAGTGGTACAACCATACATATGAGAAAACAAATAGGGAGAGATTCTTGGAGTGAGAGTGAGGAATGATCAATGGAGGAGACAGCAGTACTCATAGCTAGATCGCAAGAAGGAGATATACAAGCAAGAGAATCACTCATAGAGAATAATTTAGGATTAGTACACCATATTGTAAAACGCTTTATTGGTAGAGGATTAGAGCAAGAAGATTTATTTCAAATAGGAACGATAGGATTAATGAAAGCTATAGATAAATTTGATTTATCTTTTGAAGTTCGGTTTTCTACGTATGCGGTACCAATGATTACGGGGGAAATCAAACGCTTTCTACGAGATGATGGGATGATTAAAATGAGTCGATCAATTAAAGAAAATGCTTGGAAAATTAAAGCAGCAACACAGAGACTTTCTCAAGAATTAGGTCGAGATCCTACCATTGAAGAAATTGCAAATGGTACAGAGATAGCTGTGGAAGATATTATCTTATCTCTAGAAGCCAATGTGGAGGTAGAATCTATTTATAAAACAGTGTATCAAGGGGATGGTAGTCAAATCTATTTAATTGATAAAATTCCAGAAAAGAGAAATGATAATGAGACATTATTAAATAATATGTTAGTATCGCAATTATTAGAAGAATTAAAACCAATGGAACGAGAATTAATCTTCTTACGATATTACAAAGATAAAACACAATCTGATGTGGCGAAAGTATTAGGAGTAACACAAGTGCAAGTTTCTAGATTAGAGAAAAAGATATTATTACAATTACGAAATAATATAGAAAAATAAGGAATAAAAATCTAAATAAGCATTATACTAACTAGAAAGTGGATGAAGAGGTATCGTATGGAAAAAGAAATCATATACTTAAAGTTAGAACAAAATGTAGAACTTAGTAACCAAAAAGTTCTTTTAGGTGATCTAGGAACTATCTATTGTAATAATAAACAGATACAAGGAAAAGCTAGAGCTTTAAATGTAATTAATATGCAACATACGGATAGAAAACGTGTGGTAGTAAGTACAATGAAGATCATAGAATCTCTAGAGCAGTTAGGTTATCCAATTATTGTGCAATCTATTGGAGCTACAGATGTGGTGATAGAAGTCGTAAAAGGAAGTCAAGCATCTAAAGTAATGAGAATTCTAAAAATCACTTTTGTTTGTATGATTTGTTTCTTTGGTACTTCGTTTACGATTATGTCCTATCATAACGACATTGGAATAAATGACTTATTTAGTCAATATTATAAAATGGTAACTGGTAAATCATCTACAGGGTATACGATATTAGAATTATCTTATTCAATTGGATTGGCAGTGGGGATTCTTACTTTTTTTAACCATATAGGGAAACGAAAGATTACAAAAGACCCTACACCGATTGAAGTTCAGATGACAAAGTATGAAAATGATGTAAATACCTCACTAGTAGAAACGGCAAGCAAAGGAGGAACAACAATTGATGTTTCTTAGAGAAGGGCTATTAGCAATAGTAGGTGCTAGTCTTGGGTTTGCGGTGGCAGGAGGTGTTTTTACTGTATTAGTAGCTGTAGGGTTAGTTACTAGATTTATAGGGAAAACAAAAACTGCTACGCATATTCTATTATATGAGACTATGATTTCCATTGGCACTATTATTGGAGGAGTGCTGACGATATATCCAATGGTTGCAGAATCTATATTATCTAGGTTACCTAATTGGATACAAGGTGGATTATTGAGTATATTTGGACTATTTGGAGGAATTTTTCTAGGGTGTCTTGCGTTAGCTATTGCAGAAATGTTAAATGGAATTCCTATTATGGCTAGAAGATTTCGATTTCGTGAGGGTTTAGGATGTGCCATATTAACAATTGCATTAGGAAAAGCGATTGGTGCAATTCTTTATTTTATGAATGGTTTTTATGAGTAGAAAAGGGGAGAAAAAATGAAAACAATAAAAGATATCTATGAAAATGAGGAACAGGGAGAAGGTAAGCAGAAAGAGTCGAATGAAAAAGAGATGGAATATCAAGAATATATTACACAAATTACTCCTAAAAATAAATTAGGAATACAAATGGCAAAGGCATTTGTGGTAGGGGGAGTGATTTGTACAATTGGGCAAGGGATTATAAATTATAGTAAAATCTTAGGTGCGACAGAAGAAGAAGCGGCTGGTTGGTGTACACTATTATTGATTCTAGCAAGCGTGATTTTAACAGGGTGTCATGTATATTCGAAAATTGTTGCATTTGGTGGTGCTGGAGCATTAGTACCAATTACAGGATTTGCTAATTCTGTTGCAGCCCCAGCCATTGAATTTAAGAAAGAAGGGCAGGTGTATGGAATTGGTACAAAAATATTTACGATTGCAGGACCTGTGATTTTATATGGAATTTTATGTAGTTGGGTGTTGGGTATTATTTATTATGTATGGAACTGTTTGGGAGGAATATAAATGGCGTTATTTGTAAAGCAATATGGACAATCTAGTCTTTCCATTGAAAGAGATGTATACGTGTGTGCAAGTGCAAGTATTGTAGGAACGAAAGAAGGGCAAGGACCTTTAGCTGCTTATTTTGATAAGGTGGTAAAAGATGATCAAATGGGTTGCCATACGTGGGAGGATGCAGAAAGTAAATTACAAAAAGAAGCTGTCATAATGGTATTAGAGAAAGCCAAGAAACAACCATCAGATATTCGCTACCTAATTGCAGGAGATTTATTAGGTCAATCCATTGCAACATCATTTGGGTTAATGGATTTTGAAATACCTCTATTTGGCTTATATGGTGCCTGTTCAACTTGTGGTGAATCTTTGGGTCTTGCAAGTATCTTATTAGCAAGTGGTGCAGCAGAGCATATTATTAGTGTGACCTCTAGTCATTTTGCTAGTGCAGAAAAAGAATTTCGCTTCCCTATGGAATATGGGAATCAACGTCCGCCATCGTCTACATGGACAGTAACAGGAAGTGGAGCATTTGTACTAGGTACTAAGAAAAGTGAATTAACTAAGGTGAAAATAGCAGGTGTTACCACTGGAAAAATAATAGATTATGGAATAAAAGATCCTATGAATATGGGGGCTTGCATGGCACCTGCTGCGTGTGATACTATCATGCGAAATTTTGAGGATTTTGGAAGAACCCCTGATTATTATGATCGGATTATTACAGGAGATTTGGGAAGTGTAGGACAAGAGGTGTTATGGAAGCTAATGAAAGAGCAAGGATATGATCTATCTGGAAATCATATAGATTGCGGAATTGAAATTTATGATAGTGATGTGCAAGATACAAAAGCGGGAGGTTCTGGATGTGGTTGTAGTGCTGTTACCATGGCTAGTTATATATTGCCTAAAATTGAAAGTGGTGATTGGAAACGAGTATTATTTATTCCTACAGGTGCATTAATGTCTAAAACTAGCTATAACGAAGGGCAAACTATTCCTTCCATAGCACATGGTGTAGTATTAGAGCAAATTTTGTAAGAAAAGCTGTACAAAATGATTATTTACCTATAAAATAGAATAGGAAAATAAAGGAGGAATAAAGAGATGAAAAAAATAAGTACAAAAAAAGCACCAAAAGCAATTGGACCATATTCGCAAGGAATTATAGCGGGAGATTTTTTATTTGCATCAGGACAGATTCCAATGAATCCTGAAAGTGGAGAAGTGGTAGGGAATGATGTGGTAGAACAAGCTGGGCAAGTAATGAAAAATATTGAGGGAGTACTAGACGAGGCAGGAGTTGATTTTACGAAAGTAGTGAAAACAACTTGTTTTCTAGCAGATATGTCTGATTTTGCCACTTTTAATCAGGTGTATAAAAAGTATTTTACAGAAAATCCAGCAAGAAGTTGTGTAGCTGTGAAAGAATTACCAAAACAAGTTTTATGTGAAGTAGAGGTAATAGCTTACCTAGGAGAATAGGGATTTTAAAATGCGAAGGAGATGAACATGAGAAAGCAAAATGTAATATTGATTGGTATGCCTGGTGCAGGTAAGAGTACGGTTGGGGTCGTATTAGCAAAGCGATTAGGATTTCAATTTGTGGATTCTGATATACGCATTCAGCAAGAAGAAGATCGTTTATTACATGAAATTATTGCCAAGGAAGGGACGCAAGGATTTCTAGCCATTGAAAATCGTGTAAATGCCTCCTTTGATTGTAAGTGCCATGTGATTGCAACAGGAGGAAGTGCTGTATATGGTGAAGAAGCCATGAATCACTTGTCTGAGATTGGATTTATAGTATATTTGAAATTACCGTATGAAGCCATTGAAATGCGATTAGGAGATTTGAATAAGCGAGGTGTTGCCCTAAAAGAGAATCAAACATTACAAGATATTTATGAGGAAAGAGTTCCATTATATGAGAAATATGCGAATTATATAGTAGAATCAGATGAGCTTTCTATTAGAGAGGTTGTAATGGATATTAGTAAGTATTACAGAAGATAATTACTAGAGAGGAACAACATGAATTCGAAAAAAATAGTAAGTAGTGGTATGCTACTATTAACAGCGTGTATTTGGGGAGTAGCCTTTGTGGCACAAAGTGCAGGTATGGATTATATTGGTCCATATACATTTAATTTTGTACGTTATTTTATTGGTGCAGTAGTATTAATACCTGTAATCTTATTTTTTGGTAGACGAAAGAGTGAAACAATCACAGAGGAAGAAATAGCATATAAAAAGTATACGTGGATTGGTGGACTTTGTTGTGGTATGATTTTATTTGTTGCCACGATTTTACAGCAATTTGGCATTATCTATACAACTGTGGGGAAGGCTGGTTTTATTACAGCATTATATATTATAATCGTTCCAATACTGGGGATGGTACTGAAAAGAAAAATTGGATTACAAATCTGGGTAAGTGCAGTAATTGCAGTGATTGGATTTTATATTTTGTGTGTAATGGGACAATTTGAATTAAATAAAGGGGACGTATTAGTTCTCTTATGTGCATTTGCCTTTTCTATACATATAATGATAATTGATTATTTTTCTCCTAAGGGGAATCCTATTCAAATATCTTCGATACAATTTGCTGTTTGCTCTATATTGTGTGGAATTGGTACCATGCTCTTTGAAGTAATGGTATGGAGTGATATTATAGCTGCTTGGATGCCGATTCTCTATTCTGGAGTGTTATCATCAGGAGTGGCTTATACATTGCAAATAGTAGGACAGAAGAATATGGAGCCAACAGTAGCCTCCTTGATTCTAAGCCTAGAATCAGTTGTAGCCGTAGTTGCAGGAGCTATTTTATTAGGAGAGACGATGACAGTACAAGAATTGATCGGTTGTTCCATTGTATTTTTCGCTATTATACTAGCACAAGTACCAATGAAATCAAAAACTTCATAGCAATCATTATTCTGGTACCTAGTGTGAAAACTTTATTTTTCACACTAGGTTGAATGAAAATAGAAATTATGGGAGAAAATAGTAGAAGAGATTCTACTATTTTTTATTAGAGAATGATGGAAAGGTAAGGTAAAAAAGGAATGGATTATCTAAATGCGTTTTGGGTAGGTGGTATGATCTGTGTATTGGTGCAGATTTTAATGGAAAAGACGAAATTAATGCCAGCTAGGATTATGGTGTTGCTTGTATGTAGTGGTGCTGTTATGAGTGCGATTGGAGTCTATGAACCATTATTGAATTATGCGGGAGCTGGGGCAAGTGTTCCGTTATTAGGGTTTGGGAATGTATTAATGAAAGGTGTTAAGGAAGCGGTTGATAGTGATGGTTTATTAGGGTTATTTAAAGGGGGATTTACAGCAGGAGCTATTGGTACTAGTGCAGCTTTAATCTTTGGTTACTTAATGAGTCTTATTACTAGTTCGAAAATGAAGAAAAAGTAAGATGTTGTCGATTGGTTCTTAGAGAAAATATGGGATAATTCTTTACAAATAAAAATATTCATGCTATAGTATGTAGTAATAAAAACTACATACAGTAGTTAGAAGATAAGGTTGGTAATGGTAACAAAATGAAGGAGGAACCATATGAGTTTTAAGTTAGTAGTAGATAGTTGCTGTGAATTAACAGAGGAATTTAAAAGATGCTATGAGGTAGAAACGATACCATTTGGGTTAGAAATTGGAGAGTATCATATATCAGATGATGATGACTTTGATCAACAAGATTTTATACAAAGAATAGCAGAAAGTGAACTTTGTGCAAAGTCCTCTTGTCCATCCCCAGAACGATTCTTGTCTGCATTTGATACGAAGGCAGAACGCATCTATGTCATTGCAATTTCTTCGCCACTAAGTGGTTGCTATAATAGTGCTAATTTAGGGCGTGAACTCTATGTGGAACAAGGTGGGACGAAACAGATTCATATTATTGATTCTAGATCGGCTTCTTGTGGAGAGACACAGATTGCAATGAAATTAGTGGAATTAGAAGAGTCAGGAGCAAGTTTTGAAGCGATTGTGGAAGAAATTAATGAGTATCGTGACAAGTTGAAAACATACTTTGTATTAGATAATCTAGAAACCCTCCGTAAAAATGGTAGATTAACAGCTGCCAAAGCTATGGTGGCAACTACATTACACGTAAAGCCTGTAATGACAGCCAATCAAGAAGGGGAGATAGAGCAGGTAAGCAAGGCAATTGGAATTAACAAGGCATTGAAAAAAATGGTAGATATTGTAATAGAAGAAAAAGGTGATTTACGAGAAAAACGTGTGATGATAGCTCAATGTAATTGCTTAGAACGAGCAGAATGTGTGAAAGAGTTATTTTTAAAGAAAAGTGAAGTAAAAGCAGTTATGATACAAGATACTGGTGGACTTAGTACCTTGTATGCTAATGATGGTGGGATTATTGTAACGGTGGAATAGGGGGAAAGAGATGGTTGTTAATAGAGAAACCATCTCTTTTTTTGTCAGCTATTGTTTTCCTTATATAGATATAAACGCATTATTTTCTAGTTGCCCCATAGCAAATATGATGCTAAAATAATAAAAGACTAGAGAATTCAACTATGAGAGATAGTAAGAGGTGAAAATGTGATAGAAGGTTTGAATACAATCATAAATATGGCTATTTCGTGGGGGACTGGAACGGTAATGATTCGCTCCATATTTGCATTGTTAGCAGGTGTCTTAATTGGAATTGAGCGAGGGTTGAAGCGGAGAAGTGCGGGTGTAAAAACACATGCATTGGTTTGTCTTGGTTCGGCATTAGTTATGATGACTAGTGAATATATGAATGTACACTTTCAAGTGGATACCGATCTTTCGCGTATGGGAGCACAGGTAATTAGTGGTGTTGGGTTTCTTGGCGTTGGAACAATTATGGTGACAGGTCAGAATAAAGTGAAAGGACTTACAACAGCAGCAGGCCTGTGGACGTGTGCTTGTGTTGGACTTGCAATAGGTATTGGTTTTTTAGAAGGAGCAATCGTTGCATTAGTATTGATTTGGATTACATTGAATATTCTAACAAAAATGGATACTTGGATGTTAAAATATGCCAAAATATATGATTTGTACATAGAGTTCGAATCTAGTAAAGGCATTGGTAGTTTTTTAAGAGAAATGAGACATGATGGAATCAAGATAACAACGTTTGAGGTTTCTAAAGGTAAAATAAAAGGGGAAGGTCCTAATGCAGTAGTTTGTTTAGAGATTGATAAGAAGGTCAAAACATCTGAGGTATTAGAAAAAATAAAAACACTAGAGTATGTTAGGTACTTAGAAGTTTTATAGAACATATTGTTTAGCATGACTAGTGAATGTTAGACGTAAAAATAAGAAAGATGGGTGGAGAGATGTTTAATCGCTTACCGATAGTGGGCATCATTTATACCGATTTCTTGTTCTCTTTTTTTTCGACAATTTAAGCAATAATACGCTAATGAAAGTACCAATAGCAATACTGCAACTAATATACAAAAAAGTAATCATACCATCTGGCTCTGCTCCTAAATTGTTTATTGTATCTTCTATAACCCAAGGAGCTTCCGTGGTTCCCATAGTCGAAATATCCGCCCCTATTTCTGCTGTTGCTACTTCTGTTGCATAATCAAAGGGTTCATATACTAAAATATTACTTTCTAATTCTAAATCAAATAAATTATCAATCTTCACCTGAACCATAGGTGTTTCACCTGTTGGAATATGTATGGTATATTCAAAAGCATAGGTATCTTCTGGCCATGGAAACAGCTCAGTAAAAAATTCTCCACCGTCTAAGCTATAACTAAAATATAGGATTCGAGAATCCATATCGTTCCCTTCAATATAGATTGTAATAGTACCTGTGTTATAATTAGTATCTATCATACTAATATGACATAAATCAGGCTCACTATAATCAGGAGCAACTATCTCGTCTGATGTAGTGACTATTGGCACATTATAGTTACTATAATCTGTTCCTAAACTTTCACTACTTAGTTGATAATATTTTGCGATATTTGTAGCATTAATTTTCCCTATTTCAATTAGTTCTTCTACTTCATCAAAATAAATAGAATCATTTAGATGATCCAGATGTCCATGTTCTATTAATACTGCTGGAATATTAAATTGAGCACAATTTCGTAATATGCCGTAATAATCTGTGCCACTATCATTTAATTTTGTTTTAATGCCCCGATTATAGAATCCTAAGCTTGTCATAGATTCTATTTGAATTTGACTAAAAGAAGTTCCTTGTTGATACAATTCTTTTTGAGAATTAACCCATACTTCTGTTCCAAACAAATCATGTGATACGGACATATTAAAATGATAACAAAATAAAAAATCTGCATTTTTTTCCTCTGCAAATTCTGCTCTCTCTAATAGACTTAATTCTCTATCCTCATCTCGTGTTAGATAAACATCAATTCCTTCATATTGAACTAATTCTTCGTATAATGATAAACATACAATCAAATTAATATCTTTTTCTAATACATTGTTATAATCAGCGCCTAAGTTATCTCCACCATGTCCTGGATCAATTACCACAATCACATTATGTATTTTAGAATTCACCATTTTATAATAATCCTTTCGCAAAGTTAGAAACCTTCTACAATATAATACTATAGGGAGACTTAACGTATCCAACGTGCAGAAGCCCCACACGGTAATACTAGACCGTTAGAAGTGACTGGTAGTCCAATTTCTTTGGCAGTTACTTCACCCCCATATTGAGAGCAGATAGCTGTTTGAACCATATAAGTCAATACCGCAGGCTGTAATCCAGTTGTATAAGAATTAATTAACAAGAAGGAAGATTCTTTTGATAATAATTTGGCAGTTAATTCAATGAAGGGAAAGATAGAGTCTTCTATTTTCCAAAGTTCCCCTTTAGGACCCTTTCCGTATGAGGGAGGATCCATAATGATACCATCATACGTATTGCCACGGCGAATCTCTCGTTCAACGAATTTCACACAATCATCCACTAACCATCGTATGGGTGCAGTTGCTAATCCAGAGGATGTGGCATTTTCTTTGGCCCAATTAACCATTCCCTTTGAAGCATCCACGTGGGTAACGTGAGCACCAGCAGCAGCAGCAGATAGAGTTGCACCACCTGTGTAGGCGAATAAATTCAAGACCTTAAAGGCGTGATCTGTAGTTGTACGTTGCTTGATAATAGAAGAAAACCAATCCCAATTAGTAGCTTGTTCAGGGAATAGTCCTGTATGCTTAAAATTAAAGGGTTTTAAGTGAAAGGTTAAATCCTTGTATTGAATCTTCCATTCCTTTGGTAAGTGGAAAAATTCCCATTCACCACCACCTTTGGAACTACGATGGTAGTGTCCATTTTTCTGTTTCCAATTCTTATGAGTCTTTGGAGTTGTCCAAAGTACTTGCGGATCTGGTCTAATGAGAAAATAATCTCCCCATCGTTCTAATTTTTCTCCATTAGAAGTATCTAGTATTTCGTAATCGTTCCATTGATTGGCAATCCACATAAAAAGAAGGTTCTCCTTGTTGTTTAATTCAGTGAAGTATAGGGTATTTAGATTAGAGTAGATGTATATCTTTCATTAAATGCTGTTTGATTTGTGATTCAATGGTTTCCATCTCTGTTATTTTTTGAATATAATCTTCTTCGGTTTTAAATTCATTTCGAGATTGCTTCGTTTTTTCTACTAATATTTTAGAGTAATCCCATTTTGCTAATTTGTCATTGATAATATCATTATCTAAACGAATGGATAAGCTTTCAGGAAGTAGTTCTCCTTTTTCATTACGGGTTCCTTCTAAAGAAATACCAGCACTTTCATCAATGGCAAAAATCAGAGAAAGTACATGAGATACTGTAACCACAGGAAATTCAAGAAAAATGACAACATTAAAACCAAGTGCATCTGCAATGGATTGCAATTGGTCGAGAGTCGGTGTACGTTCCCCATTTTCAAATTTTCGAATGGTGGATTCACTTACATTGATAAATTTTGCTAGACTTTTTTGTGAAAGATTTCGAATGGTTCGATAGGTTTCTATTTTTTTACCAACCGTCATAAATAATACCTCATCTTCTTAGTAGTTCCAAATAAATGGTTCGTTAGGTAGGAAAAATGTTTGGAGAGTAGAACCTGTATTACGATCTTTCAAAATGACTTCTAACTGCCAATCTGAAGTACCACTACGAAGAACTTGATTAAATTGTGCATTGAAGATAGCAGTACGTATACTAGATTCAATATTTAATTGTCCTTGTTCACCTACAATTTCTAAGGTTTTATAATTATTAGAAAAAGTTAGAGTCGTACCAGTAGAGGAAATTCCACCAGCAGTCGTAATGTCATATTTGAGAAAGTCTTTCTTTTGCTCACTTGTTAATACCATAACTAAATCCCCATTTTCATTAAGGTAGATTTCATTACAAGAATCTGTTCCATCATAAAGAGTGACCCAATTCTGTGCATTGATAGGGGGAGAGGTGAATATGTATTCTTTTGGTTTATCTAAGAAGATAAAGAGTAAGGCAGTAATAGATAGAGCAAAAATTGCTATTAACATAATACTAATTCGTTTCATCGAGTGTCCTCTAACTTTCTTAAGATTCTGATTGTATAAAATATATTTCTACTACATTTTACTATAAAAAAAGGGGAAACACAAGATGTTGAGAAGATTATTCCACAATGAAAAAGAAAAACCATACTGTTGTTACAGTACGGTTTGTAGAGAGGAATCATTTAGTGTTCGTAAATCTAAGGTTCGATGACAAACACGTTCTACTAGGGCATCGTTATGAGAGATAACGATAAGTCCTATATTTTGTTCCTTGGCGATTTTGAGAACAGCTTTCCAGATTTGTACTTGGGTAATGGGATCAAGCATAGTACTAATTTCATCTAGAATTAGAAACTTCACATCTTCAGACAAGAGCCTTAAAATACAAAATCTTTGTAATTCTCCACCAGACAACTCATTTGGCCAGCGAGTTAACCACTTATCTTGAATGCCGAACTCTTTTCTACGTTCCTTTGTAGGAGTATAGGCTTCTGTCAAAGATTTTCCCATAATCCATCGCGGATTTAAAGCTTTTTCAGGATGTTGATAGACGATTTGTACGGGATTGAATCCTTTGATGTCTTGAATATTTTGATTATCTAGTAAAATCTCTCCTTTTTGTGGTGTAAGATTTCCACATAATACATTGGAAAAGGTACTTTTTCCATATCCAGAAGGTGCTACAATCCCAATGATTTCACCTGAATTAATCTCAAATGAAATATTTTGAAAAATCCAATCACTTTTGTAATAGCGAAAGCTTATATTATTGGCTATTAATTTCCTATTTTTACTTTTACTCATTTGCTAGCTCCTTTTCCCTATTTAAAAATTGGAGTATTTCTTCATTGGGTTCTTGAAAATTATTCTGTGGTAATGCATCAAATAACGCTTTTGTATAAGGATGCTGAATGGTTCCACTACGAAAATCCACGCATGAGATGGTATCAATTGTCTCGCCATCATGAAATACGTAAATACGATCTGCATATAGGGACGCTAATTCAATATCGTGTGTAATTACTAGAATACCACGCCCTTCTTTTGCAAGTTCTTTAAAGTTGGACATAACCTCTATTCCTAGATCGGACGATAAACCGGGGGTTGGTTCGTCAGCAATAATTAAGCTAGCACCTCCTGCAATAGCAGTGGATAACAAGGCACGTCTAGCCATACCACCTGATAATTGAAACGGATACAAGGCTTCGTCTGTTGTACTTAGTCCATATCGTGCAAAAGCTTCTCGCTGAGCCTTTTTCGAGATGGATTTACTTTGTACTTGCTTGCCAACAGGCATTAATTGATCGAAGTAATTAACGGATTGTGGCATAAGAGCAATTTCATTTCCTCGTAGATGCGCTAGAGTTTGCTCGTTGATTGGTTCATTCTTATAGTAGATGTCTCCAGAAAGATGAGCATTACTTGGTAAAACTCCTAATATTGCATGAGCCAATAAACTCTTACCACTACCACTTGATCCAATTATGGCAATAATTTCCCCTTCATTGACAGTAAGGTTTAAATTTTTAAGTGTATGTGCTTTGTGCTGTCTGAGTCCTTTTAGATACATATTAAAATATAAAGAGACTCCCTTAACGGTTAATAAATTATTCATACTAATCTCCATTCTATTCTTGTGCACTAAATGGATCAATGAGTCTACGTACATTATCTCCAATGATTTCAAATAACATAACAACAAATAATAAACTAAGACCTGGAAGAACTGAAAGCCACCAATAACCAGAAGTAATATAATGCATAGATTCTTCTAAAATACCACCAATAGCAGGAATTTCAGATGGAATTCCAAATCCTAAAAAAGTAAGTCCTGCTTCATGCATAATTGCATGAGGGAATAAGATAATTAATCCAATGACAAATTGAGGAATAATATGTGGTAAAATATGGTGTCTTGCAATCCAAAGATTTGATTTCCCCATACGTTGACTAGCCTTGTAAAATTGTGTGTTTTTCAGTGCAAGAATCTCTGCACGAATAATACGTGTCAAGGGTGTCCAGTGGGTAAGAATAACTGCTAACGTAATTCCACGAACACCTCGTCCCATAGCAATGGAAATTAAGACTAAGAATAACATGGCAGGAATACTACGCATAAGATCCACTAATCCACAGATAACAAGATCTACTTTTTTGCCAAGAACACCTGCTGAAAAACCACAGATGACTGCCATAATACAAGACACAAAACTAGCACATAAGCCAATCTGCATACCTGTAGAAAGTCCCTTTAAGGTTCGGTAGAACATATCGCGACCCATAAAGTCTGTACCGAATAGGTGGGTAGAAGAAGGGGGCAAATTAGTACTTGAGAAATCTGCACTATAATAATCTTTTGTAATCAAAAGTCCAGAAATCAAAATTCCTACCAATATTAATGTTGCAAAAATAGTAATACATAATGTAATATGACGACGATTGAAACTTATGTTAAACATCAAGATTCCCTCCCTTTATTCTAGGATCAATAAGAGGGTATAGCAAGTTGGCTGTTTGATTGCCAATAAATACAAAAAGAGCACTAATCAAGGTAATCGCCAATAATAAGGGCATATCACCTGCCATTCCAGCATCTACAGCAGCTTCTCCAAGTCCAGGGTAATTGAAGACACTTTCTGCTAATATAGAACCACCAAAAATTTCTGAAATATTAAAAAAATGCAAAGTAATAGCAGGTGTCATAATATTTCTAAGTCCGTGTCGACACACAAAACGCCATTTAGAAAGACCTCTAGAGATAGAAAATACAGCGTAGTCACTTTCAAGAGCTTGAATCATCTTCTCTCTTGTATGAAGTGCAATATGAGATACGCTAGTGAGTGCTAAAGTAAAAGAAGGCAACACTAGATGGTGAATGCGATTCCAAATAGTCACATCTTCTGCTAATACACCAATAGGTACAGCAAATCCTAGTGGAAACCAACCTAACCGTACACTAAAGAGTAGAATTAACAATAAGGCTATCCAAAATCCTGGTGATGATTGCAAAATCAAACACCACGTTTTAATCAAATAATCAATAAAAGAGCCTTTGTAGACTCCTGCAATGACTCCCATGAAAAATCCCATAATACCGGATAGAGTCCAAGCAACAAACATGAGCGTTATGGACATAAAAAAACGTTCCTTAATAATATTAATTACAGGACTTCTATAAAGTAGAGAATTGCCAAAATCACCAGATAATAAGTTGCCAAGCCATTTAAAATACCTAGTAACTGGAGGCTCATTAAGCCCCCAGTATTCAGCAAGTACTTCTAGTTGTTCAGCAGAAAGGGAAGTATCTCCATTAACATAAGCCCAAATAGGATCAATAGGAGAAAGACTGGCAAGTGCAAAAGTAACTACACTAACTGCAAATAATAAAATAACTAGCGTTACAATTGTTTTAATCAGTTTCTTTAGATAAATTTGTTTCATTACTTCCAAACCCATTCTTCAATGTTACTTAGAATTTGCATACCAGATCCACCGTGTCCGTGTAGTCCTTGTTCACCAATGTCTAATCCATCACGAATAAAGTACATATGACTTACGTTTGCTAACCAAACAACAGGGGCATCACCTATCATACTAGATCCTGTGGTACCATCCCACTGTGATAATTTCCATAATTCATTCGCTTCTTCTACGGTTGGCGCAGCCATAGCAGCACTCATGTATTCTTCTACTGTTTCATTATGGTAGAATCCCATATTGGCTGAAATGTTTCCAGCAGATGCAATGGTTGTATTTTGGAAATATGTATAAGGTGTTACACTACCAACCCACATAACAAATGGTGTAGAATTATATAATTGGAAGATTTCATCCCATGATTTTCCCGTAGGTACAATATCGATTCCAAGATCCACACCTACTTGCGCAAATCCATTGGCAATCATTTCTCTTGTAGTATTACCAGATGGATACAATACTTCAAATGTTGCAACTAAACCTTCTTTTTCACGAATTCCATCGTTATCAGAGTCAACCCAACCAGCTTCTTCTAATATTTCAATGGCTTTGTCCACTTGTCCATCTTCGAATCTAGCATCTTGATTTTCCCATAACAAACTATGAGTAATGGAATAAGAAGGTTCGCCATATCCATTTAAAACGTATTGTGAGAAATATTCACGATCAATGGCATAAGACAAGGCTTGACGGATTGCTAAATCAGAAGTAACATCATTTCCTACAGGAACATCAATAGGACTATTCACCTGTGCTGGAATATATGGCATACTAATTCCTGCATTATCTGTTGTTACAAATTGATTCAAGGTATAGCCATCTACTGATACATCAGAAGTAGTGATATCTGCCATAGCAATATCTACTTGACCAGATTGTACTGCTGCAAGACCGGTGGTAGCGTCCATAAATACCATTACAATACGTTCAATATTAGATACTTCACCATAATAATATGGATTTTGTTCTAAAATAATTTGTTGCCCTTTATCCCATTGTACCATTTGGTAAGGTCCAGTTCCAATTGGATTATCCGCATAGGTGTCTTCACTATATGCGTGTGCTGGAAGCATGGCAAGAGTAGCCATTTGATAGATAAAAGTAGAAGCTTGGTAGTTTAAAGTAAATTCCACCGTATAATCATCTAAGGCAACTACACTATTTACTATGGTGAAGTCTACAGCACTAGCAGCCTCTTTAGCTGTTTCTATAGTAAAGACCACATCATCGGCTGTAAAGTCTTCTCCATCATTAAATTTTACATCTTCGCGTAATTCAAATGTCCATACAGTAGCATCTTCGTTGGCACTATAATTAGAAGCAAGATCTAATTTAATAGTTCCTAAATCATCAGCCACTACTAATTTACTTTGCATAAGAGGGTTTTCGTTTTTCCCCCAACCTTTTATAGGATCCCAGTCATAAAGTTCTGCATTATTTGCAATAATGACTTCATTTTTATCACTTGTTTCTGAAGTCTCAGCAGATTCAGTTGTTTCAGTGGTTGTAGTAGTTTCTGTATTAGAAACTTCTGGAGTAGAACTACTGCCACAAGCTGTCACACTAAGTACAAGTGATGATGCCAATAGTATAGATAATAATTTTGATTTTTTCATGTTTTCTCCTTTGAAATCATTCGTTAATAAATAGTAGATAAATCCGCGCGCGTAACATTTGCTAGATTGCAGTATGAATAATCTGAACAATATGAAGGTTAGCAAATGCTAACTGAAATTATATACCCAAAAGTTGATTTTGTCAAATGCTAACTTAATAAAATCTTAAAATTTTTCCTACTTTTCTCTTAAGATTTATATTATATAGTATGGGAGTAACATAAATGGAACGCACAGTGCGTATCTAAAGGAGGAAGAAATTATGAAAAAGACAATCGTAACATTATTATTGGCAGTGACTACTATGGGACTTGTAGCTTGTGGAGGAAATGACACAGTGGAAGAAACTGTAACAGAAGTAGAAGAAACAGTAGAAGAAGCAGCTGTGGAAGAAGAAACAGAGGAAGAACATCTTGGTGACGCAGTAGCAGATGTTCTAGAAGAAGACGAAGAAGTAACAGAAGGCGAAGAAGCTACAGAAGGCGAAGGAGTAGCAGAAGGCGAAGGAGTAGCAGAAGGCGAAGGAGTAGCAGAAGGCGAAGAAGCTACAGAAGGCGAAGGAGTAGCAGAAGGCGAAGAAGCAACAGAAGATGAAGAAGCAACAGAATAAGCCTAGTATCTAAGAAATTATAAAATGAGTAGCAAGAGTGATTGTTACTCATTTTTTTGTGGAGATTTTCATATACTAATCTAAATAGAACAAGGGGAAGTAATCTATGGAAAAGTTGAAGATCAAGAATGGAATCATAGAATGTATGATGGTGGCCTTATTATTAAGCTCCATGTTTGTATTATCCAAAAGTACAGCACACTTAACGAATCAATATTATTCTGTAAGTAGTACTAGTGTGGTAGAAAAAGGAAAACTAGTAGTTTTAGATGCTGGACATGGGGGAAATGATCCTGGTAAAATTGGAGTGAACGGTGCTGTGGAAAAAGAGATTAATCTAGCCATTACATTACGTGTGAAATCGTTATTGGAGGCTAATGATGTAACGGTTCTTATGACAAGAGAAAGTGATGTGGGATTGTATGAGGAAGAGGATGACAATAAGAAAGTGGTGGATCTAAAGAATCGTATACAGATTATGAATGAAGCAGTACCTGATATAATTGTAAGTGTTCATCAAAATAGCTACGAAGAGGAAACCATAAGAGGGGCACAAACTTTTTATTATGAAACTTCTAAGGTGGGTCAAGAAGTGGCAGAACTTTTTCAGGAAAACCTTGTAAAAGATTTAGATCCGACTAATCACCGTGTAGCCAAAGGAAATGATACGTATTATATTCTAAAGGAAACTACATATCCTATTGTCATTGTAGAGTGTGGATTTTTGTCTAACTGGGAAGAGGCAGACTTATTGATTACCAAGGAATATCAAGAAAAAATTGCTTGGTCTCTTCATCTTTCGATTTTACAATACTTAAATCAATAAAATTGTGGTATAATAAGAATATTGTGGAAGAAAATAGGAGAACTTATGTTAGAGAAGATTATTTTATATGTTCAGCATTTAAGGAATCCAGAATCAATATTGCATAGGCAACAAAACCATCAAGAAGAATGGCTAATAGAAGTGATATGTTTAAGAGAACAGTTATATACAATTCCTACTTGTAAAAATAAACTCCTCTTGATTGTGGATGATGCAAGCACTGCTAAGGAATTAATAGAGGAAGGGTATTATGTAATCGGATATTGTCATAGGGACAATAGTAGTCAAGAATTTACGATTCGTTATTTGATAGAAGAAATAGAAGAGGTGGAATATACGTATTTTGAAGAAGTTTATAATGCTTATCATGGAGTCAGTAGAATCGTGATTACAACAAGTCGGTGTATTTTGAGAGAGATTACTTTAGAAGATGTACCTAAGTTATATGAGATATATTGTGAGAAGGAAGTGACACAATATGTAGAACCACTTTATGAGAACATGGAAGAAGAAATGGAATATACGAAGAAGTATATTGAGAATATGTATGGATTCTATGGCTATGGGATTTGGATTGTAGAAGAGAAAGGAACAGGTTGTGTAATTGGTCGAGCAGGATTAGAAGCTAATGGACAACAAGGTGAGGTGGACATGGGATTTCTTTTGCTTCAAGAAAAGCAAAGAATAGGAATTGGGTATGAGTTGTGTTGTGCCATGATTGCTTTTGCGAAAAAAATGAAGTTATGTCATAAGATCAATTGCCTCGTACAATCTGGGAACATTCCATCTATTAATCTATGTAAGAAAGTAGGATTTATAGACCAAGGAGTGATACAACAAAGTAATAAATATTACAAGAAGTTTCAATTAGATTTATCATAGAGAAGAAAGGATAAAAGGATATGATTGTTCAACAATATAAAGAAATGTTACAAGCTAAGTCAGTTATTCGAGAATTGTTTGCTTTTGCTACTAATCGGGGGAAAGAGATTGGATATGAAAATGTGTTTGATTATAGTTTAGGAAATCCTTCTGTTAGTGTGCCAGACTCTTTTACTAGGCAGATGGTAAGCTTATTTGAAGAAACGGATCCAATGCAATTACATGGATATAGTCCCACGCCAGGAATTCCTTCTGTATTGGAGAAAATAGCTATGTCCTTAAGAAAACGTTTTGGTTTAGAATATGAAGGAAAGCATATTTTTATGACATCAGGTGCAGCAGCAGCATTGGCTCATGCTATAAGATCTGTAGCAACGACGGGAGATGAGATTATTACGTTTGCTCCATTTTTTCCAGAATATAAGCCTTATGTGAATTTAACAGGTGCTGTGTTAAAAGTGGTACCACCTCAAACGAAAGATTTTCAGATTGATTTCTCTAGTTTGGAGGAGTTGATTAATGAGAAAACAGCAGCGATTTTAATCAATACGCCTAACAATCCAACAGGTACTATATATGAAACAGAGACATTAACTAGATTGGGCGAATTGCTATCAGGGAAATCCAAAGAATATGGACATACCATTTACCTTATATCAGATGAACCTTATAGAGAGATTGTCTTTGAACAACAAGAAGTACCATGTGTTTCTAAGTATTATTCCCATACGATTATGTGTTACTCTTTTAGCAAATCCTTATCTTTACCAGGGGAACGAATTGGTTACGTAGCAGTACATCCTGATTGTGAAGAGGGTACTACTATCATTCAAATGTGTGGACAGATTTCTAGAGGGATTGGACATAATTGTCCGGCTTCTTGTATTCAATTAGGGGTGGCAGAAGTCTTAGAGGAAACCGCAGATTTATCGGTGTATGAGAAAAATGCAACAATTCTTTATGAAGAATTGATTGCACTTGGATTTCAAGTAATACGACCTAAGGGAACTTTTTATATTTTTCCTAAAGCGCTAGAAGAAGATGCAACTAGATTTTGCGAAAAGGCGAAGAAATACGATTTAGTATTCGTACCAGGAGATACCTTTGGTTGCAATGGATACGTTCGGATTGCTTATTGTATTGATACAGAGAAAGTCATACGTTCTTTAGACGCATTACGAAGATTTGTACAAGAAGAATATGGGAAAGAAATAAATTAATAGCAAATAAGAGGGGAAAAGCAAATGAATATCATTGAGATTTTAAAAGCAGTATTATTTGGAGTAGTAGAGGGATTTTCTGAGTGGCTACCAATCAGTAGTACAGGGCATATGATTTTGTTAAATGAATTTGTGACGCTACAAGTATCTGAGGAGTTTTGGGAAGTATTTCTTGTGGTGATTCAGTTAGGAGCAATTCTAGCTGTGGTATGTCTCTACTGGACAAGGTTATGGCCTTTTGGTAGAAACGAAAAGAATTTTATTAAGAAAGATATTTTTAGTATGTGGTTTAAAGTATTGGTAGCTTGTGTACCAGCGGCTATTATTGGAATTTTATTTGATGATATTTTAGATGAATATTTGTATAATTTCCAAACAGTTGCAATTTCTTTGATTGTCTTTGGTGTTGCATTTATAGTCATAGAGAATCGAAATACAGGAAAAGACCCTGTGATATGTAGCATTGCAGAGATTACGTATAAAACCGCATTGATTATTGGATTTTTTCAATTAATTGCAGCTATATTTCCAGGAACATCTAGATCAGGTGCAACTATTATAGGAGCTTTATTAATTGGAGTCTCACGACAAGTGGCGGCGGAATTCACCTTTTTCTTAGCGATTCCTGTAATGCTTGGAGCAAGCTTATTAAAGATAGTGAAGTTTGGTGTTATGCCAACAACAGAGGAATTCACTATTTTGCTTGTGGGAATGGTCGTAGCTTACGTAGTCTCTATTGTAGTCATTCGTTTCTTAATGGGATATATTAAAAAGCATGATTTCAAAGTGTTTGGATGGTATCGAATCGTGTTAGGGGTAATCGTATTAGGTTATTTTGCTGTGAATACTATGACTAGTATGTAAAATTGTATATTTTACATACATTATACATAAATATAACCAATTCTTGCTTTTTCTTAAGTGGTTTGTGTGCTAGATTAAGCACATAAGCCAAAGTCGTATAAAATAGTAAGAGAATTAGAAAAAGAGGGTCGATAAGAGATGACAAGAATTAGTTTTGATCAAGAATTAGTAATGTTAAATGATACATTGGAAGAAATGGGTTTTTGTGTAGAAGAAACCATTGATAAGTTGTATGCAGCAATTGAACAACATGATAGTGAAACGGTTGCCTATATCTATGCAAATGATCGTGCCATTAACGATATGGAGAAAAGTATAGAAGCACAGTGTTTATCTATTATAACGAAACAGCAACCAATTGCAAAAGACTTACGTAATGTATCAGCGGCCTTGAAGGTGGTAACAGATCTAGAACGTATTGGAGATCATGTAAGTGATATTGCAGAATTAATGATACGAAACCCTTCAATTGAGTTACCAAAGCTTTCGCCACATATTTCACCTATGATTGCAGCAACTAAGAAAATAGTACATGATGCTATTGCTGTTTTTTTGTCAGGTGACATTATGGTTGCACAAGAAGTGGTGGAAAGTGATGATGTAATAGATGAATTCTTTAGCCGTGTCAAAGATGATCTCATTCAAACCATACGAGAGCACGATGATCAAATTGATATCTGTATAGATGTGTTAATGATTAATAAATACTTAGAGAAAATTGGAGATCATGCTGTGAACATGGCAGAGTGGAAGATTTTTAAAGAAACAGGTAGTGTGAATGATGTAAAGATTTACTAAATGATCATAAAAAATGACTATACGTAGAAAGAGTTCTTTGTTATAATGACCATGTTAGAATTATAAGAATGGAGAAAAGATATGACATTAAATGATTATGAATTGCTATTTTCATTTTTAGGCGGGCTAGGAATGTTCCTATATGGAATGCATATTATGGCAGAGGGATTGCAAAGATCCGCAGGAACGAGACTTCGAACCTTAATGGGACTATTAACAAAGAACAAATATATTGCAGTGGTAGTAGGAGCATTAATTACAGTAATTATTCAAAGTAGTTCTGCTACGACTGTTATGATTGTAGGGTTTGTTAATGCAGGTATGATGAGTCTGACACAAGCGGTAGGTGTCATTATGGGTGCTAATATTGGGACAACCATAACAGCTTGGATTGTATCTGCCAATGAATGGATGGGTGTGTTAAAACCTGAATTTTTCGCACCGATTTTAGTGGGAGTAGGCGCATTTATCTTATTGTTTTCTAAGAATGAAAATCGTAAAAAAGTAGGAGAAATTTTAGTAGGATTTGGTATATTGTTCATTGGGTTATCGTTTATGTCAGATGCCATTAAGCCATATCGTGATTCGCCTGTATTTAGCGAAGCATTTGCTGTCTTGGGACATAATCCAGTATTGGCAGTGTTGGCAGGTGCTATTGTAACAGCAGTAATTCAAAGTTCTTCAGCATCTGTTGGTATTTTGCAAACATTGGCTGCTAATGGTGTGGTAAATTGGAGTTCTGCCGTATTTATTACCTTGGGGCAAAATATTGGTACGTGTGTGACAGCCTTATTATCTAGTGCAGGATCTGGAAAGAATGCAAAACGTGCGTCTATGATTCATCTATTATTTAATTCTATTGGTTCTGTAGGTGTGGGAATTATCATGTTCTTTATTTTTGAATCTAATAAAGTGTGGGCAATGCAAGATATTAATAGTGTGGAGATTTCCTTATTCCATACAGCCTTTAATGTATCAGTAACGGTCGCTATGTTTCCTCTTGCTAATTGCTTGGTAAAAATTGCAGAGAAGTTAGTTCCAAGTAGTCCAGATGAAGTAGAAGAGCAAGATCGTATGATGGAAATTGAACGCAGATTGGATCGAAGAATTATT
>JAWXVF010000010.1:0-36659 GCA_044425555.1 Eubacteriales bacterium | reverse complement strand
CTTATAGTGGGATTGCAGTGGATATTTTAAATAGTACTATATTAGATGAGCAAGAGTTGGTGTATGAGGTAGTTGATGGAACAGATACGGTTACTGTATATGTAACCGCAACAAGAAGTGTGTTAGAAGATATTTCTAGAGATAATATTTACGCAGTGGCTGATTTACAAGATATTAGTTATTTAGATACTGTTCGAATTCAAGCATATACGAATAAAAATGATAATGCTATTAATGGTATTACTACGAATATAGAGAATCTCAAGTTAGTAGTGGAAGATAAGGAGCATACGCAACTTGTGATTACTACTAATGTGGAAGGAGTTCCAAGTAGTGGATACATTGCAGGGGACATTACCATGAATCAGAATATTGTTCGTTTATCAGGACCTGCTTCTGTGATTTCTCAAGTAAAAAGAGCCGTTGTTGATATTGATATTAGTGATATGTCATCCACTGTAAATACTAGTGCCGAATTAAAATTCTATGATAATAGCAATAAAAGGATTGAAAATCAAAATCTAGTAGCAAATATTAATCAAGTGGATTTAAGCATTTATATTCTAGAAAGTAAAAATGTTCCAATTATAGTTAATGCTGGTGGAGAAGTAGCACAAGGATATACCATATCAGGAGAATATAGAGCATCACCATCGAATATTCAAGTTGCAGGTGAGAAGAGTGCTTTAGATAGTATTACTAGTATTGCGATTCCAGAAGATATGATTGTATTAACAGGGGCAACAGATGATGTAATACAAGCAGTAGATCTTAGAGGACTCATTCCAAATAATGTACAATTTGCAGATGAGAACTTTAATGGATACGTCAATGTAATCATAACAGTAGAAGAAGCTATATCTGAAATAATAGAAATTGAGACATCTTGGATACAATTTCTGAATGGAATAGAAGAGTATGAACCAACGCTTGTATTCGAAGATGAGTTGTCTATTCGTGTGACGGGAACACAAGAAGGGATTCAAGCACTGAATCAGGATAGCATAAGAGGTACTATAGATATTGCAAACTTATCAAGTAGTGAAATTGTAACAGACACTCCATATGAGGTAAGTGTAGTGTGGAATGTAGATAAGCAACTTCAGGTAGAACTGCTTGTACCCGTGTATGTATCTTTTGTATCAATAGAAGAATAGAGAAAATAAAGTAAGAAGATAAGTACTTTGGAGGAAAGAGAAATGGTAAGTCAAAAGGTAGTTATTAAGAACTTAACAGGGTTGCATTTAAGACCAGCAGGAATTTTGTGTAAAGAAGCTGTAAAATATAAATCATTGATTACATTTCGTTATGCTAATAATATTTCTAATGCAAAAAGTGTGTTAAGTGTACTAGGAGCTTGTATTAAATGCGGAGATGAAGTAGAACTTATGTGTGAAGGTGAAGATGAAGAAATTGCATTACGGGATATGGTTGCTGCAATTGAGAAGGGACTTGGAGAATAAAAAGACTAAAAATCGACTCATATTGAGTCGATTTTCCATTAAATAAAATGTGAGGACGAAGAAAATGGTGAATTATAAACGATATGCTAAGAATCCTGTCATGGATTATCCGACAAGGGAGTGGCCAAATAAAGAGATTACAAAGGCACCTGTATGGTGTAGTGTAGATTTAAGAGACGGGAATCAAGCCTTAATTGATCCTATGCATGTAGATGAGAAGATAGAATTATTTCAGTTTTTAATAGAAATGGGATTTAAAGATATTGAAATAGGATTTCCAGCAGCTAGTCAGATTGAATTTGATTTTTTAAGACAATTAGTGGAGCGTAGATTAATTCCAGATGATGTGAGAGTACAAGTATTAACCCAGTGTAGAGAGGAGTTAATTGAAAGGACGTTTGAGTCTATAAAAGGGTGTAAGCAAGCAATTGTACATATTTACAATTCTACTTCTACCTTACAAAGAGAAGTTGTTTTTCAAATGTCAAGAGAGGAGATTATTCAAATAGCAGTAGAGGGTACAAAGCTTGTGAAAAAGTTTACCGCAGAATTTGATGGTGAGATTCAATTAGAATATTCACCAGAAAGTTTTACTGGAACAGAGTTGGATTTTGCATTGGAAATATGTACAGCAGTACAACGTGAATGGCAACCAACGAAAGAAAATCCGATTATATTTAATCTTCCATCTACGGTGGAAATGAATACTCCAAACGTGTATGCAGACCAAATAGAATGGATGCATACACATTTTGAAAATAGAGAGCAGATTATTCTAAGCGTTCACCCACATAATGACCGTGGAACAGGTGTGGCCGCCGCAGAATTATCTATGCTTGCGGGAGCGGATCGTGTAGAAGGAACACTCTTTGGGAATGGGGAGCGAACAGGTAATGTAGATTTGTTAAATATTGCATACAATATGTTTTCACAAGGGGTAAATCCAGAATTAAAGATTGACCATGTGAATGAAATTATTGAAATCTATGAAAGATGTTGTAAGTTACCAATTCATCCAAGACATCCTTACGCAGGTAAGCTAGTATTTACTGCATTTTCAGGTTCTCATCAAGATGCTATTAATAAAGGAATTCAAGCATTGAGTGAAGGAAGTCAACCTTATTGGAGAGTTCCGTATCTTCCTATTGATCCAGCTGATATTGGAAGAGAGTATGAACCAATTGTTCGTATTAATTCACAATCTGGAAAAGGTGGAGTAGCTTTTGTAATGGATACGTATTATGGATTCAAATTACCAAAGGCAATGCACAAAGAGTTTGCTAAGGTAATTCAGCAAATCTCAGAAGTACAAGGAGAAGTGGCACCAGAAGAGATTATGGAGCAATTTAGAGCAGAATACTTAATGCAAAAAGAACCATATCATTTTAGAAAATTAAAAGTAGATGATCTAAGTGATGAAACTACCAGTGAATTCGACACAAGAGTGACTATTACGTATACGAATAAAGGAAAAGAATGTATTTTTACCGCAGTAGGAAATGGACCAATTGATGCAGCACAAAGAGGAATGCAACAAGAATTAGATGCTAAGATAAAAGTACTTGATTATGAGGAACATGCACTACAAAGTGGTGCAAGTTCCCAAGCAGCAGCATATATACATGTATTAAATGGTGAAACAGGATCCGTTACATACGGTGTAGGAGTAAGTTCAAATATTACAAGAGCATCTGTACGAGCAATGTTTTCTGCGATTAACCGTTTACAAATTGGTATAGAATCATGAGATAATGAGGTGACATATGGGGAAGATGATACAATTACAAAGTATGGAATATAAGAATATGGAATATAGCGTATCAAAAGAAGATTATAAGATGATGATGGAACACTTATCGAATCAAGTAAGTCATTTACAGAGAAGATGCAAAGAGTTAGGTGTTCCGGTTATGATTCTAGTAGATGGAGTAGAAACCGCTGGAAAAGGGGTGATCATTAGCAAGCTTATGAAGTCATTAGATCCTAGAGGATTTCGTGTATACCCAATTAAGGAAGAAACGAAAGAAGAAGCAGCAAGACCTTTTTTATGGAGATTTTGGACAAAAACACCTGAAGCAGGTCGCATTACTATTCTGGAAAATAGTTGGTATAGTAAAGTGACTAGTGATGTATTTAATGGAAAGGTAGATTCTTCTCAAGTATCCTTTTACAAAAAAGAAATAGAACAATTTGAATGCCAATTAGTAGAAAGTGGAGTTTGCTTAATAAAATTTTTCTTATATATTGATAAAGAGGAACAAAAAAATAGAATGAAGAACTTACAATCTCATTCTGCTACTGCGTGGCGTGTGACGAAAAGTGATAAGTTACAGAATAAAAAATTTAGAAAATATGAGAAATTAATCTCGAGTGTATTGGCTTCTAATCCGGATGAAAATGCAAAATGGGAAGTGATTCCTACGTATGATAAACGGCGTGCAACCATACAAGCTTATGAAATTGTAATAAATCGTTTAGAGAGAAAGATTGCAGAGGTTTTAGAAGAAAAACAAACTCAGAATCATATAGAAATAGGAAATGCTTATGTGGGAAATAAATTACAAGAAATAGATTTAAGTAAGCAAATTTCGAAAGAGAAATATGATAAAAAGTTAAAAAAATTACAAAATCGAATAGAACTTCTACATGGTGAATTGTATCAACGAAAAATTCCTGTAGTTCTAGCATTAGAAGGTTGGGATGCAGGAGGAAAAGGTGGGGCTATTCGAAGATTAACAGAGAAGATGGATCCAAGAGGTTATGTGGTCTATCCTATTGCATCACCTACATTAGAAGAAAAGAATCATCATTATCTATGGAGATTTTGGAAGGAGATTCCAAAAGATGGGCATATTGCCATCTTTGATCGGACTTGGTATGGTAGGGTAATGGTAGAGCGAATTGAAGGATTTTGTTCACAGATAGAGTGGAGACGATCCTATGAAGAAATCAATGAAATGGAAGAATCCTTAGTCAACCATGGAGCCATTGTGTTAAAATTCTGGTTGCATATTGACAAGGAGGAACAAAAAGCTCGCTTTGAATCTAGAATGGATAATCCAGCGAAACAATGGAAGATTACGGATGAGGATTGGAGAAATCGTGAGAAATGGGATCTGTATGAGGAAGCGATAGAAGAAATGTTAGGACGTACTTCTACAAAAGATGCCCCTTGGATTATTGTGGAAGGCAATGATAAGAGATATGCAAGAATTAAGGTATTACAAAGTGTGGTGGAAGCTATGGAGAGTAGGCTAATCGGTGAAAAGAGATAAGTATAAGAAACAGACAAGATGCAAGAGAGTAAAAGAAATGGCCTCCTTACTAGAATTAGAAGAGTGCCTCATAGAGAGTGTAATGAAACTTGTAAATAGAAGAAAGTTTCAGCAATATGAGTCTGCCTGTCATTTGTTGTGTACTAAGGCGTCATCTGCAAAAACAGCAGAGTTACTTATGAGAAAAGTGAAAAGAGAGAAAGAGCCACAAATGATACTCTTAGTCATATCTCTATTGACAGCTAGTTATACGAAAGATATTTATGAAGAACAAAAGATTCCTCATAGTATTTTTCTAGATACTATGAAGTGTTTTCCAAGATTCATAAAAGAAACAAAAGAGAAAATAGGTCGCCTCACGTATGATCGTTTTCACTGGACATGGCGACAACTGAGTATGCAATTATTTCGACTAGGAACGCTAGAGTTTGAGTGGACAGCTGTTCCCATTAAGATTCAACCTTATTTATATGGTGAGCAAGAGAAAGCATTGTCCGTACATATACCAAGTGATGCAGTGTTAACAGAGGAAATGCTAACAGAGTCTTTTACACAAGCGAAAGTATTTTTTGGAGAAAATGTTACCTTTTATTGCCATACATGGTTATTGTCTCCGAATTTGAATACGTTACTAGATACTTCTTCGGGAATTCATTGTTTCTATAAACAATTTCAGATTGTTGGAACAGAAGATTCCAATGCCTTGTGTTATAATTGGCTATTTCAAAGCCCTCTTTCTACTAAAACGGAATTGCTACCAGAGGACACCTCCTTACGTAGAAGTGCGAAAGAATATCTGTTAAATGGTGGATGTTTGGGAACTGGTTGGGGTGTTATTACTTAGTGCAATCTTAGGAATTGGAGGTATAGAATAGATAGATTGCACCAAGTGGGTGAATAGATTATTTATTATCGTGCAGTGGAATGTTATGAATTTTATTTTGACTAGAAAGTGGATAACCGTTATTTTGCAAATCTGTGGTTAAATCAGACAGATTTGTTTTTTTTGTCTTATTGGTTTTAGGAACAGTACCACCTTCATACACACCATCTGGAACAGCTTTAATAGTTTCACTATTTCTTGGATTCATAAAGTACCTCATTTCTTATTTATTTAGTAATAGGATTCCCTAAAAATTTCCTTTTGATACATTGTGAAATTAGGATATTAATAATTTTCCATATATTTTTTTATATTTAACCATTTAAATAGTAATAAATTATCAGTATACTTACAGTAACAAAGAAGTAATCTTACTTATTTTATAGTTGCCTTTAAAAGTGAAGAGGTTTATAATTATTATATTGAATATTTGGGGAATAGAAAGACTTTTTATATAAAGTCAATATTAAAGAAAGAGTAGATATTAAAGTATATGAAAAATATAAAAAACTTGTATTAGATTTAATGTATGAGATTAATCTTAAATTGGAAGTAGCGATAGATAAACAAACATATCTAGAAAATAGAGTTTTTTAGTTAACAGAGAAGTGAAAAGCATTGTGAATAGAAGGGAGAACCATAAAATGCTTAAGGATAAAAACGATCTAATGTTATCCGAAAATCAAATTGTGAATGTTGTTTCGCTTTTCTCAGGAATTGGCGGTTTTGAAAAGGGGTTAGAACAATCAAAAATCCAATCAAATGTTGTCTTTTCTTCCGAAATAGATGAGCATGCAAGGAAATCATATAGTGCAAATTTCGGTGAAAAGAATCTCCATGGAGATATTAAATTAATAGATGAAAAAAAGATGCCCAATCATGAACTATTGGTAGCAGGTTTTCCGTGTCAAGCATTTAGTATAGCAGGAAAACAAAAAGGATTTGATGATATTAGGGGAACATTATTTTTTGATGTTGCACGAATTATTAATGAAAAGAAACCACAATACATATTATTAGAAAATGTTAAAAATTTGATTAGTCATGATAAAACAAAAACTATACGCAAAATTCTTAGTACTCTTAATGAGATTGGATACACATTAGATTTTACTGTATTAAACTCATGTGAAGCAGGGGTACCTCAGAATCGAGATAGAACATATATCTGTGGAATTTATAATTTGCAGTCTCAAAAATTTATTCAAGATAACAGAAGTTCAAAAGCGAATACTCTTAAAAAAGAATTAAATAAAACAGATTTTAAAGGTTTTAATTTTTTTGAATATATAAAATTTGATATAAAGAAGAAATATCTTAAGGATATTATGGAGAAAGAGGTTGCATCAAAGTTTTACTTTGATACGAAAAAAATACAAGAATTTTTGAAAGAAAATGATATTCAAGATATAAAAGATAAACAGGAAAAAATTGTAAAAGTATTTGATTTACCACGGGATATTCATAATGATTTGGAACGACAACGAAGAGTGTATTCCGCGAAGGGAATTTCACCAACCGTTTTAGCAAGATCAGATTCTACCAAAGTATTAATTAAAAATACAAATGGTTTACGAATTAGAAAAGTAACGCCTTTAGAAAATTTTTTAATACAAGGATTTGAAAAAGATTTTGTAACAAGAATAGAAAAAACAGGAATGAGCATAACGCAAATGTATAAACAATCAGGAAATGCAGTCTCTCCCCCTGTGATTACTGGGATATTAAATTACTTGCATGAAACATATATGAATAACTAGTAAATTAAGGTGGAAAATAAAAAAATGTTAAAAATGATAGATTTATTTGCGGGGATAGGTGGTATAAGAATTGCGTTCGAGCAAAATAAAGTTCAATGTGTTGCGAGTTCTGAAATTGACCAATATGCATGTAAAACATATAAAGATAATTTTGGAGAAGAACCTTTAGGGGATATTACACAAATTGAGCCGAATGATTTACCAGACTTTGATATTCTTGCAGGTGGATTTCCATGTCAACCATTTTCATTAGGTGGTTTGCGAAAGGGGTTTGAAGATACAAGAGGAACTTTATTTTTTCAAGTAGTAAGATTAATGGAAGCAAGAAAACCGAAAGCATTCTTTTTAGAGAATGTAGAAGGAATTGTCAATCATGATCATGGAAATACATTAAAAATGATTGAGAAGACCCTAGAGAATCTAGGATATCATTTTCAATGGAAAGTGATGAATGCTAGTGATTATGGTATACCACAGAATAGAAAGCGCTGGTATTGTATTGGATTTAGAGAAGATATTAATATTGGATTTGAAAATGAAGTAGGAGATTATAAAGCTTTTTATCAATTTCCGGATAAATGTGAATTGCAATTTACAGTTAATGATATTATTGGAAAAGATGTTGATTTAGAATATAAAGTATCAGAAATCTGTATGAAAAATATTAATACATATTTGCCAATATTTGAAAAGACAGACCGATATAATAAAGAGTACGTTTTAATAGCAAATGAAATTAGACCCTCTAGGTGTAATTTTAAATGTGATGGTATCTCTCCGTGTTTAACTGCTAAAATGGGGACGGGAGGTAATAATATACCCGTGTATGTTCAGGGAAAAAGAAAGTTTACTGAAAAAGAATGTCTTTTATTGATGGGATTTCCAGAATGGTATCAAATTGAGAAAAATACCATGCATTCATATAAACAAATTGGGAATAGTGTAGTTGTTACGATTATAAGTGAATTAGCGAAAGAAATGGTACGAGTATTGGCATAATAAAGGGAATATCTAAAAACTTCTTTTTTTAAGCTGAAAATATTATATTTGTTGAGTTTTCAGAGATGCCCTACAGAAAAGTATTTAGTTGGAAGCACCTTCTATTAGAAATTTGATTATAAAGGAGGATTTGAGTTATGAAAGGGAAAAATGATGGCATTGAAAATGAAAGACAAATAGTAGATGCATTGAATGAACGTCAAATAAAAAGACTTACGGAATATCAAAAGAAATTTATAAGTGAAGTTTTTGATAATGTGGAAGATCATGTTGTTGTTCATGCTCAAAAAGTTGGTGGACAAGGATATAAGCCAGATGTAGAAATCCAAGTTAATGATACTAAGTATACAGTAAGTATAAAAAAGGGTGGTGGAAACTCTATTCATCAAGAAAAAACAGATTATTTTATTCACTATTGTATGAAGTATTTAGGTATGACAGAGAATGAAAGGAATAGTTTATTATTATTTTTGTATGGAGATGGAACAATTGACGGTGATAGTATTGCAGAAGAGCGACTAAAGGATAAGGAGCTGACGGAAGCATATCAAGAGGAAATTGTGGTCATTCAAAAATTTCTTGATAGAAATAAAAGAAATTTAATAGAACGATTTTTGATATATGGAAGATTGGGACGCGAAAATAACATAAAAGCAGATTATTTGTATCATGGGGATGCAATAGAAGGAGTTTGGTGCCCTTTAGATTTTGATGCTGTTGATTATTTGACTACTGTACAAAATTCAGAAGATGCACCATTGTCAATTGGTCCATTAACAATACAGGTATGGAATAGGAATCTATCAGGAAAACCAGAATTAGAAAATAGAAGACACTCCATACAAGTGAAGTGGGGTGCTTGTAAAGCATATGTTCAGAAAATAAATGAAATACATACCAAAAAAGTAAAGGAACAAAAAGAATCACAAGAAATAGATACTCAAGAAATTACTTCGAGAATAGTAGGTGATAATCACCAAGGATTTGAAAATCAAGATAAAATTATTTATGCATTAAACAATAGTAGAGTGGCAGACTTACCCTTAACATTTAAAAATATGATTATGGAAATATATCCAAATATTGCTGCATCAGAAATGATATATGCAAAGAAAATTACTGGAAATGATATAAAACCAAGAATGGTTATAACTGTTAATGGAGAGAATGCAAATTTAACAGTTTTTATGGGAAGTGGAAATTCTGTTCATCAAGAGAAGCTATCCAAATTTTTAGAATATTGCCGAAAAGAATTAGAAATGGAAAAGCATGAAGAAAATGCATTGCTTATGATTATGTATGGAGATGGTTCTTTAGATGGCAAGGGTGATATTCGAGGTAGATTAAAAAGCACAGAAGAAGTGAAGAAAAACTATAGCTTTCAAGTAGATATAGCCCAGAAATTCTTTAATAAACATAAAAAAGAATTTATCGAGAGATTTTTAATATATGGAAAAGGTGGCAAAGAAAAAAATATAAAAGCTGACTATCTCTATTATGGAACGGATACCATAGGAAAAACATTAGCGTTTCCTGTTATCATTGATTATATTACTCAGAAGGAAAACTCTAATTCAGCATTATTATCACTAGGGGCATTAACAGTTCAGCCATGGAATCGAAATGTGGAGGGAAAACCTAATTTAGAAGATAGAAGAAATTCCATTCAAATCAAATGGGGTGGGATGAAACAAGATGTTATGACTATTTATACTGAAATAAAAGAAGGAAATAAAGGTACTTTCGATGGTGATTGGGAAGAATATGAGCTTGTATCAAAACTTAATCGAGATAAACGTATTCATAATAAATTATGGGAGGTTCTATGTAATAAATTAGATATTCATAATTTAGAACATGTTTATGCAGTGAGAGTATCGAATATGGTATATTCTAAATTATCAGAGAGAATGGTATTACCCAAAGCGGATGTTTACCTTGTACGAGGAGTGATAAATCATCAAACTTTATTGGATCATAATTATTGGCTTGATGAAGAATCTATTGATGGGTTGAATATTAGTGCAATTCCGTATTCTGGGATATCATGTAAACGACCGAACTCGAAAAGTTACACATATGCAAAATTTACAATTAAATCATTTGTATCGCTATTTAGAGAAGCTTTATTAGGCGTGGGTATAAGCTTGTTTGTATCAGAAAAAGATATAGAATTAAATCAACAAGTTCTATTGGCATGGGAGGTATTGGAAGAAGATGTTATAGACTATTATTCAAATGTTATTAATGGAATAAAGAAAGTCACTGATATGGAAACGGCAAAAAATATTAAGAAGGAAGCCATAAAAAGAATAACCGATATTATTAAAAGAAATACGGATGTTTCCAATGCGATATTTTATGGCAAGGGATTATTTGAGGAACCATATACTGCCAATTTTTTGTATGTGAATGGGGCTATTACAGAAACATATGTACCAGAATTTTCTATTACTACTGGTTCGGGAAGGCATAAAGGAATTTATACCGTGGTGATAAAGCAAAGATAGGCAAAGATAAATAGCTCTACTATATAATAATTACCATTTTTATGGTAGAATATTACCATATACCAATTATAGTAATAAAGAAAGTTAAGGATAGTAAATAATTGTGAAAAATATAAGAAGAGATTTATTCGTGTGTGTAGCAGGTTGTTCTTGCTTTTTCACAGGATGCCAACAAATTGCAGATGACACAGCTTCCTCTATAGGTGTAACGGTTGAGAAGCATTTACAAGAACTGCAAACGGAGGTGGGTCATATTGTAAAAGAGGCGGCCACAGAAGTGGTAAAAGAAGGAATAGAGAACGTGACCAGTGAAGTTAGCAATTTCGCTGGAAAAGTGCAAGAATCAGTAGATTCAAGTGGACAAGAATCGGTGGAAGAAGAGATGGACTTAGAGGAAGATGTGGTACAAATAGTTGTGTTTTATCCAGATGAAGGAGTAGAATATTTCTTAGAAGAGAAAGTAAGCATAGAAACTACAGGGAATTGGGTAACGGATGTTATTAAATCGCTCATAAAAAAAGGTATACTCCCAGAAGAGGTTATTGTAGAAGCATATGAAATAGAGGGAGAACAATTAACGATTGTATTATCGGAAGAATTTGAAATGTTTCTCAATCAATTTGGTACTAGTGGGGAGTATATGGTGTTAGGAAGTATAGTGAATACCTTGTTGTATGCAGGTCAATTAAAGGAAGTGATGATTTTGATAGAAGATGGTTATTTAGAAACAGGTCACGCTATTTATGATTATCCATGGGAGAGATTTGAGGACTTAGTAACTAGGTAGAAGGCTATCAATGATATAGATAAGAGAAAGGAATCAGTAGGAATGAAATATTTAAAGCAATTTGGTATTCTTGTGGTTATATGTGTAGTGGCAGAATTATTGTATCAAGTGTTAGGATTACCAATACCAGCTAGTGTGTATGGACTTGTGATGATGTTACTCTTACTACTTAGTAAAGTAATCAAAGTGGAACAAGTGGAAGAAGTATCAGGATTTTTACTAGGGATTATGCCTATTTTATTCCTATCACCATCTGTTAGTTTGATGGATACGGTAGAAGAGGTAGGAGGAGAATTGATAATTTTGCTAATCCTTGCTATTGTATCAACAATGGTAACTATGCTTATAACAGGAATAGTAGCACAACAATTAGTGAGAAAGAAGAAAAGTTCCGTAGAGGAGGAAGAATCACTATGAATGAAATGTTGCAACAATCTACTTACTTTGGAGTCGGTATCAGTATTATTGCCTATGTAATTGGCGTGAAAGTAAAGGAACGATGGAATTATCCCTTGGTGAATCCACTATTAATTGCAGTAGCAATTGTAATATTTATTTTAATGGGACTGGATATTACTTATGATACGTATAATCAAGGGGCTCAGTATATTACTTTTCTATTAACACCAGCAACCGTTTGTTTGGCGGTTCCACTATATAAACAGATTATCTTGTTACAGAAGCATCTACATGCCATTTTGATCTCGATTTTCTGTGGATGTCTAGCGCATATGGGATGTTTGGTTATCTTGGCAAGGTTGTTCAATATAGAGAATATGTTGTTACGTTCCTTGTTGTCTAAATCAGTAACCACTCCGATTGCTTTAGGAGTGGCAGAAGAAATTGGAGGTCTTGCGCCTATTACCATAATGGGTGTGGTCATTGCAGGAATGCTTGGTGCTGTCATAGGTCCTTCCTTTTTAAGGCTGTTTGCCATAAAAGAACCAATTGCTCAAGGATTGGCAATAGGAACGGCTTCTCATGCATTAGGAACTTCTCGTATTGTAGAAGAAGGAGAGATTCAAGGTGCCATGAGTTCTTTGGCAATTGTGGTAGCAGGTTTATTAACAGTTGTAATTGTTCCACTGGTGGTACCGTATCTATAGGGTAAAAAATACATATGGAAAGTAGTATTCAAATTTCACTAAAGAGTATCTCGTCTAAAATGGTAAAGTTATTTTTACAATAAGAAATAAGATGCTCCTCTTGCATACGACTAAGTTCTCTAGATAGTGCACTACGTTCAACCCCTAAATAATTAGCCATTTGTTGGCGATTAAAGGGGAGGGATATAGTGCCTTTTTTAATGGAATATCGAGTTCTCTTTCATAAGAATCAGAAAAGAGTTGAAAGAGCTTTCTATACAAGATATAATAAGCAAGAAAGATGGTGGTAGAATAAGTAACAAATCAATTGAAAATATAAGGAGAAGTCAACATGAACACAGATAAATATATAAGTCCTCTATCAGAACGCTATGCTAGTAAAGAAATGCAATTTCTTTTTTCACCAGATATGAAATTTCGTACTTGGAGAAGGTTGTGGATTGCCCTAGCAGAGACAGAAAAAGAATTAGGTCTACCAATTACAGAGGAGCAAATAGAAGAATTGATTCGTTATAAGGACGATATTAATTATGAGGTAGCCAAAGAGAGAGAAAAAGAAGTCCGTCACGATGTCATGAGTCATGTGTATGCTTATGGTGTACAATGTGAAAAGGCAAAAGGCATTATTCATTTAGGGGCTACTTCTTGTTACGTAGGGGATAATACAGATATTATTGTAATGACCGAAGCCCTTAAATTAGTGAAGAAAAAGTTGATTAACGTTATGGCAGAATTATCAAAATTTGCAGAGGCATATAAAGAGATGCCAACTTTAGCATTCACCCACTTTCAGCCAGCACAACCAACAACGGTTGGTAAAAGAGCAGCTATATGGTTACAAGAATTTTGCCTTGATTTAGAAGAAGTGGAATTCGTATTAGGCAATATGAAGTTACTTGGTTCTAAGGGAACAACGGGAACACAAGCAAGCTTTGAAGAATTATTTGATGGAGATAATACAATTATTGATCAAATAGATCCTATGATAGCTAAGAAAATGGGATTTGCAGAATGTTATCCAGTTTCAGGACAAACTTATTCGCGCAAAATAGATACAAGAGTATTGAATGTATTGGCAGGTATTGCTGCCAGTGCTCATAAGATGTCTAATGATATTCGACTATTACAACATTTAAAAGAAATTGAAGAACCTTTTGAAAAGAGTCAAATTGGTTCCTCTGCCATGGCGTATAAGAGAAATCCAATGCGAAGTGAGCGAATTGCTTCTCTTGCCAATTATGTCATTGTAGACGCCTTAAATCCTGCCATTATATCAGCAACCCAATGGTTTGAACGTACTCTAGATGACTCGGCTAATAAACGCTTAGCTGTGCCAGAAGGATTCTTAGCTATAGATGGAATTCTTGATCTATGTTTGAATGTAGTAGATGGACTTGTAGTCTATCCAAAAGTAATTGAGAAACGTCTAAGAAGCGAATTACCATTTATGGCCACGGAGAATATTATGATGGATGCTGTGAAAAAGGGTGGTGATCGTCAAGAATTACATGAGAAGATTCGAGAGTTATCAATGGAAGCTGGTAGAAATGTAAAAGAAAAAGGGTTAGAAAATAATCTCTTAGAATTAATTGCAAACGATTCAGCTTTTTCTATGAGCTTAGAAGAATTACAAAGTACTATGGATCCTAGTAAATATGTGGGTCGTTCTAAGATACAAGTAGAATCGTTTCTTGCAAAAGTAGTAACGCCTATTTTAGAAGCTAATAAAGAGTTACTTGGTATCAAGGTGGATATTACTGTTTAATGTTAATTATGTGAAAGTACAAGAGGATAAAAATATATGAAAAATCACCATACGGTAAAGTACGCTTGTTATACAGCTAATGCATCTATGTCAGTAGTAGCAGCAATTTCCCCATTACTATTTCTGACATTTCATAATCTGTATGGAATCTCTTTTTTACAATTAGGAGCATTGGTACTGATTAATTTTACTACACAATTAATGATTGATTTAATACTATCTTTTTATTCGCATAAGTTTAATACTAGTAGAATGGTCAAAGTTACGCCATCGCTTACAGCATTAGGTTTATTGGTATACGCTATATTTCCGTATCTATTTCCACAATCGGTATATATAGGATTAGTAATAGGAACTATTATATTTGCATCATCAGGAGGGTTAGCAGAGGTCTTGATTAGTCCAGTAATTGCGGAGTTACCATCTGATAATCCAGAACGAGAAATGAGTAAGTTACATTCTATTTATGCTTGGGGAGTGGTAGTAGTTGTAATATTTAGTACATTATTTTTAAGAATCTTTGGCAATGAAAATTGGCAGATACTAGCGTTATTATGGGTGAGTGTACCATTATTTTCATGTTTTTTGTTTTCTCGATGCAAAGTACCACATTTGAAAACCTTAGAGACAGCATCTAACGTAATGGATTTGGTGAAAAATAAAGAATTTCAACTCTGCTTTTTCGGAATCTTATTAGGAGGAGCTAGTGAATGTACTATGGCTCAATGGAATTCTAGCTATTTAGAGCAAGCTTTTCAGATTCCTAAAGTATGGGGGGATATCTTTGGAGTTGCTATGTTTTCAGTCATGCTAGGATTGGGACGAACCTTATATAGCAAATACGGAAAGAATATTTATAAATTATTATGTATTAGTGCGATGAGTGCAACAGTGTGTTATGTCATAGCCGTAGTCTCTACTTCACCTATGGTAGGAGTAATTGCCTGTGCTTTTACAGGATTAGCTACGGCTATGTTGTGGCCTGGAAGTTTAATTGCTGCTGTGGATCAATTTCCTAAGGCAGGAGTTGCTATTTTTGCATTAATGGCAGCAGGGGGAGATTTAGGAGCTGCTATTGGTCCACAGATGGTAGGAGCCATAACAGATTATGTTTTGTCAAGTGATCAAGCTAGTGTAATGGCAAGAGATTGGAATATGACTATAGAGCAACTTTCTATGAAGAGTGGATTATTATCAGCCATTATTTTTCCATTATGTGCAACGATTTTATTCGCTGTTATGTATCATAGAAGAAAGATGGTGAAGAATGATTAGAAACGATACAAAAGTAATTCCAATAGGAAACCGTTTGATTGGTGGTGGAAATCCTATTTTAATCCAGTCTATGACCAATACACCAACAGAAGACATAGGGGCAACTATTGAGCAGGTTCATAGACTAGAACAAGTAGGATGTGATATTGTACGTTGTACCATTCCTACCCTAGAAGCGGCAAAAGCAATACGAATGATTAAGAAAGAGACGAATATCCCCGTAGTTGGAGATATTCATTTTGATTATAAAATGGCGATTGCAGCAATAGAATATGGTGCAGACAAAATTCGTATTAACCCAGGAAATATTGGAAGTAGAGAACGAGTAGCAGAGATAGTAAAAGTAGCCAAAGAGCGGAATATTCCAATACGAGTGGGGGTAAATAGTGGTTCCTTAGAAAAAGAAATAGTGGCTAGGTATAACGGGGTAACAGCAGAAGGAATTGTAGAAAGTGCTAAGAAACAAGTACAAGTATTGGAAGAATTAGGGTATGAAAATCTAGTAGTCAGTATTAAGTCATCCGATGTATTAATGTGTGCAAAAGCACATGAATTATTAGCCACCCAAATGAACTATCCTCTTCATGTGGGAATTACAGAATCGGGAACTATTACTAGTGGAAATATTAAATCGGCAATTGGTCTTGGTCTTATATTAAATCAAGGGATTGGTGATACTATTCGAGTGTCTTTAACAGGCGATCCAGTAGAAGAGATTAAATCGGCAAAGTTAATCTTAAAAACGCTAGGACTTCGAACAGGAGGCATAGAGATAGTTTCATGTCCAACGTGTGGACGAACAAAGATTGATTTGATTCGCTTGGCTAATGAAGTGGAACAAATGGTAGCAGATATTCCGTTAGATTTAAAAGTGGCAGTGATGGGGTGTGTGGTAAATGGACCGGGAGAAGCTAGAGAAGCAGATCTTGGAATTGCAGGGGGAATTGGAGAAGGTCTCTTAATGAAAAAAGGAAAAGTCATACGAAAAGTGCCAGAAACACAATTATTAGAGGCCTTAAGAGAAGAATTACTGAATTGGAGAGAATAGAGATAGACTAATATAGAAGGGATAGAACTAGAAATGGCAGAGTTGTTTATGGAAGTATTTCCTACCTTGCAATTAAAGAAAGAATATAAGCAGATTTTGGAGCGAGTAGAAGTAGTAAGAATAGCCATGACAAAGACTCGTGAACTATTAAGAATTCAAGTGCTATCTGATTATATGATTGAGAAAAAAGTTGTATTTGCTGTGGAGCAAGAAATAGAAAAGCAATTATTCTCTGCTGCGAATACAGAAGTAACAATTTATGAAAAGTTCCAGTTATCTACACAATATACTCCACAAAAAATTATGGAAGTGTATGGAGAATCTATTTTATTAGAATTGAAAAAACGTAGTCGCTTAGAATATAATGTATTGAAAAAGGCGAAAATTTCTTATCCAACTGTGGAAGAGATGCATTTATGCTTAGAAGATACGGTTTTTACAAAAGAGAAGAAAGACGAGTTAATTCGTATTTTAGAAAAGATTATACAAGAACGTTGTGGAATTCCGGTTACCATTACCCATGATTATTACCAACCAGTAGTTCGTGTAAAAGAAGAAGTGGAAGTAACCATAGAACGTAATGATAGACCATTAGTGGAAGAAGAGAAATCAGTGGAACCTAAGAAGCCTGATTCTATAAAACAAAAAGAAGAACAAAGGCAGGATAGAAAGCCTAGCCCAAATAAAGCAGAGAAACCAAAGTGGAAGAAAAGAGAAAAAATAACACCAGACCACCCAGATGTATTCTTTGGTCGTAATTTTGAAGAAGAAGTAATCAAGTTAGCCGAAGTACAAGATGAAATGGGAGAAGTGGTCGTTCGGGGGGAAGTGATTCAACTAGAGAAGAGAGAATTAAAATCAGGTAATTTTCTCTATATGTTTGATATAACAGACTATACAGATACGATTACTATCAAATTATTTCCAAGAGATTATCAATTAGAGTCATTACAAGAAGGTCTAGTGAAAGGGAATTGCATTAAGGTGAAAGGGATTACTATGATTGATAAATTTGACAAAGAATTGACCATAGGTTCTGTAGCTGGAATGAAGAAGATTCCCACTTTTCGTGAGTCAAGACAAGACACCATGACACAGAAACGTGTGGAGTTGCATTGCCATACAAAAATGAGTGATATGGATGGGGTAAGTAGTGTAAAAGACTTGATTAAGACTGCTAAAGGATTTGGTCATACAGCATTAGCCATTACAGATCATGGAGTCACTCAAGCATTTCCAGAAGCAGGACATGTACTTTCTCATGACGACCCTTTTAAAATTATCTATGGAATGGAAGCATACTTAGTAGACGATTCAAAGCAAGTGGTTACCTTTGAGAGAGGGCAAACATTTGAGGACACCTTCGTAGTGTTTGATGTGGAGACCACAGGATTCTCAGCTAGGAAGAATCAGATGATTGAAATTGGTGCAGTGAAGGTACAACAAGGAGAACTGATAGATTCTTACCAGACGTTTCTAAATCCCCAAGAACCAATTCCCTATAATATTCAGATGTTAACAGGAATTAATGATGCAATGGTTATGGAGGCTCCTTTAGTGGAGGAGGAATTGTCTAACTTCTTGGCATTTTGTGGCGATAGTGTTTTAGTGGCACACAATGCCAAATTTGATTATGGGTTCCTAGAAGAAAAGGCAAGAAAGCAAGGGGTGAACGTATCTAATACCTATCTAGACACTTTATCATTAGCTAGAACGATGCTTCCTAATAAAAGTAAATATACACTAGATTCTGTGGCAAAAGAGTATAAGATTGTGAATCAACATCATCATCGTGCTATAGATGATGCGAATGCCACAGCACAAATATTTCTTCGTATGGTAAAAGAATTAGAAGAAGAGGGTGTTCATACGTTAGCAGCTCTAAATGAATATACGAGTAGTGATGCAAATGCCATTCGCAAATTGCCTTATTATCATGCAATTATATTAGCAAAAAATGAAATTGGACGTACTAATTTATATACCTTAGTATCCAAATCCCATTTAACATATTTTAGTGGTGGAAAGACAGGAAAGCCTAAAATTCCAAAAAGCCTATACAATCAATACGAAGAAGGGTTAATCATTGGAAGTGCCTGTGAAGCAGGTGAACTTTATCGTGCTTTATTAGAAGAACAATCAGAAGAAACGATTGCTGAGATTGTAGGATATTATGATTACCTAGAGATTCAACCTCTTGGAAATAATCAATTTCTAATAGAATCAGAACGTTACAAAGAGATTCAGTCAAAGGAAGACTTAGAAGAAATTAATCGAAAGATTGTAAAGTTAGGAGAAATCTTTCAAAAGCCAGTAGTAGCAACGTGTGATGTTCATTTTCTCAACCCAGAAGATGCGGTGTATCGAGCGATTATTATGAAATCAAAAGGCTTTAAGGATGCAGATAATCAAGCTCCGTTATACTTGCGAACTACAGAAGAAATGTTAGAGGAATTTGCTTATCTAGGAGAAGATAAGGCAAGAGAAGTAGTCATTACGAATACTAATTACATAGCTGATCAGATTGAAAAAATCTATCCAGTACGTCCAGATAAGTGTCCACCAGTGATTGAAGATAGTGATAAGACCCTAACCAATATTTGTTATGAAAAAGCACATGAATTGTATGGAAATCCTTTACCAGAAGTAGTAGAAAGTCGCTTGAAGAAAGAGTTGGATTCGATTATATCCAATGGATTTGCAGTAATGTATATTATCTCTCAAAAGTTAGTATGGAAGTCCATAGAAGATGGATATTTAGTAGGGTCTCGTGGATCGGTGGGTTCTTCTTTTGTGGCGACCATGTCAGGAATAACAGAGGTAAATCCTTTGCAACCCCATTATTATTGTTTGGCTTGTCATTATACAGATTTTGAATCTGAATACGTGCGTTCTTTTTCTGGAAGGGCAGGGTGCGATATGGAGAGCAAGGAGTGTCCGCAATGTGGAAAGGTGTTAGAGAGGGATGGTTTTGATATTCCATTTGAAACATTTCTTGGTTTTAAGGGTGATAAAGAACCAGATATTGACTTAAACTTTTCTGGTGTATACCAAAGTAAAGCACATAAGTATACAGAAGTAATCTTTGGTAAAGGACAGACCTTTCGTGCGGGTACTATAGGAACTCTTGCTGATAAAACAGCTTATGGATATGTGAAGAATTATTATGATGAAAAAGAAGAATATAAACGAAAGTGTGAAATAAACCGAATGATTCAAGGGTGTACGGGAATTCGGCGCTCTACAGGACAACATCCTGGAGGGATTGTAGTGCTTCCTATTGGAGAGAATATTTATTCATTTACACCAGTACAACGTCCTGCCAATGATATGCATACAGAGACAATTACAACTCATTTTGATTACCATGCTATTGATCATAATCTATTAAAATTAGATATTCTAGGTCATGACGATCCTACTATGATTCGTATGTTAGAAGAATTGACGAAAACGGTAGCTACAACGATTCCGTTAGATGATCCAGAAGTAATGTCGTTATTTAATAGTACCAAGGCATTACAGATTACATCAGATCAAATTGGTGGATGTAAAATGGGTTCTCTTGGTATTCCGGAATTTGGAACAGAATTTGTTATTCAGATGCTAGAAGATACAGCTCCCACCTCATTTTCTGATTTAATTCGAATCTCAGGATTATCTCATGGAACGGATGTATGGCTATCCAATGCACAGGAGTTAATCAAAGAAGGCAAAGCAACTATTTCTACTGCTATTTGTACTCGTGATGATATTATGGTCTATTTAATCTACATGGGGGTAGAAAGTAGTCTAGCCTTTACCATTATGGAATCTGTTAGGAAGGGAAAAGGATTAAAGCCTGAGTGGGAAGAAGCCATGTTAGAAGCGAATGTACCAGAATGGTATATATGGTCTTGTAAGAAGATTAAATATATGTTCCCAAAAGCTCATGCGGCAGCCTATGTAATGATGGCGTGGCGTATTGCTTATTATAAAGTAAATTATCCATTAGCATATTATGCAGCATTCTTTAGCATTCGTGCTTCTGCATTTTCTTATGAACTCATGTGTCAAGGACAACAACATTTAGAGTATAAGATGAAGGAAATACGTAGAAAGACAGAAGGCTTATCGAAAAAAGACGAAGATTCGATTAAAGATATGAAGATTGTACAAGAGATGTATGCAAGAGGATATGAATTTACTCCGATTGATTTATTTATTGCAAAAGCATATGATTTTCAATTAGTAGATGGGAAGATTATGCCATCTTTAAATAGTATTGATGGATTAGGGGAAAAGGCGGCTGAGGCTGTAGTAGAAGCTGTAAAAGATGGAGCATTTTTATCCAAGGAAGATTTTAAAATTCGTACGAAAGTCCCCCTTAAAGTAATTGAATTAATGGATCAACTAGGAATATTTGGTGATATTCCAGAATCCAATCAAATGAGTATTATGGATTTCTTGGCAGTGGAGTAATGTGAAGTGTTACTATAATTTTTAAGATTGCAATTGGAGAAAGGAAAGAAGGACGAAAGAAAATGGTAAAAAACAATGTTTCTAATGATATGACACAAGGAAATACAGGATCTATATTAATCAAGTTTGCAATTCCTATGATGTTAAGTGGGATATTTCAACAATTATATAATATGATGGACAGCATTGTAGTGGGTAAGTACGATGGGTTTAATGCTTTGGCAGCAGTAGGTGCTTCTTATCCTATTACTATGTTATTTATTTCTATCGCTATGGGGGGAGCCATTGGGTGTTCAGTGGTGATTTCTCAAATTTTTGGGACAGGAGATTATGTAAAAATGAAAACGGCTGTATCTACAGCTGTTTTGTCCATTGTAACCATAGCATTAATTACTACGTTGTTTGGAGTATTATTTTGTAATAGTATGATTTCGTTACTTGGAACTCCTGATGATATTTTTCAAAGTGCTGCTGCATATCTGAAAATCTATACATATGGGATATTTTTTTTATTTTTATATAATATAACAACTTCTATTTTTAATGGTATTGGGGATTCTAGGACTCCCTTATATTTTTTGATTTTTTCTTCTTGCCTAAATATTATATTAGACATTATCTTTGTGAGAAATCTGCAAATGTCAGTGGAGGGGGTAGCTTGGGCAACAGTCATTGCGCAAGGGAGTGCTTCTATTCTAGCCTTTACAACGCTGATGTTACGATTGAAGAAAATAGAATTAAAAGAGCAATTTACATATTTTGATCGTTCGATTTTACAGAATATGATACGAGTTGCTATTCCAAGTATTCTTCAATTCTCTACAGTTGCTATTGGACAATTATTGGTACAGGTCTTAGTAAATAGCTTTGGGGCTGTGGTCATTGCAGGATATGCAGCAGCTATTAAAATTGATTCTTTTTTTAAAGTTCCACTACAATCTATGGGAACTGCAGTTTCTAACTTTACAGCACAGAATTATGGTGCTAAGAAAAAAGAGAGAATACTAGAAGGATACCAATCAGCTTTTAAGGCTATGATTCTATATTGTATAGTGGCTACTAGTATCGTCTATCTGTTTGGAGACATACTAATTGGGCTATTTGATAATGGAAGTGCAGGAGATGGAGTGGTATCTGTAGGATTAGGTTATATGAAAATCGTATCGCCGTTTTATATTGTATTTATTCTAATGATGCTAGGAAATGGAGTGCTTAGAGGAACTTCTAATATGAAGGGATTCGTAATCTCTACTGCCATTGATTTAGGACTTCGTGTGGGTCTTTCTTTTTTGTTGGTTGGAGTCATGGGTTATTATGCAATGTGGTGGGCAATTCCTACAGGTTGGTTAGTTGGTGGGATTATTGCAACGGGTATTTGTAAGAAGAGCGTGTTTGTGAGAGAGGGATAATGTTATTATCGGCATAAGAAAATTATGAAAATGAGCTAAACAAAGAAATAATTTCACTTATGTCTTACTTGGATACTTCGAGATTTGGTAGTGCTTTATACGATTCTGAAAGGTAAAAAAATCACTTCTTAGAGCTTTTATAAATAAATTTACCTTTTAGAACGGAAACTCAAGGATGTAATATTTGATAAATAATAGGAAATGTGGTATAATGCCATATTAAATTGAAAGTTGGTGAATATTGTGGCTAAAAAATATTATGTGGTTAAAAGTGGACATACGCCAGGCATCTATCAAACTTGGGAGGAATGTAAAAAACAAGTTGATGGTTTTTCGGGTGCTACATATAAAAGTTTTACAAATTTAAGTGATGCGGAAGTATTTATGGGAATTATGAGGGAATAGAAAAATGGTGTACAGGTGTTTGGAAAGCTAACAAAGACGGTACAAAGGAGTATAAACAGTTTTACGATCATATTCAATTTGATTTACAAGTGACTTTTTATAAAATAGCTGCTCATAAGGCAAAAAAGAAGATTTATTTAATACGCTATCGTTGTATATAGTTGAATTGTTGGAAACAGATGAAGTTCCTCGTTTTTTGAATACTGTATATAATATGGTAGTTGATAAGGATGTAATTAGAGCAGAATTTGGTAAATGGTTCTATATTAACAAGTACTCAGTGCAAAATGATAAATAAGGGTATAGTAATATAATGCTTTATGAATGTTTAGTAGAGAAAATCTGTATATCTATCGACACTTTAACAGATTTATTCTATACTAAGGGTAGCTAATTGAGCGTATCTTTTGAAAGGGGATATAATTAGATGAATGAATTAGAGAAGATAAAACGTTGCGGATTTGAAGATAGTCAGCTTAATCTATTTCAAAATTTGGAAACTGATGAACAACGAAGAGAAGTAAGAAGGGGATTAGAGGACTTTTTACCTGTGCGTAAGGTGAGTGTTTATGCAAATAGTTTTTTTTCAAAGCAAGCTATGAATTTTGCTAGAAATGCATTGTTGCAAGATTGGACCGAAGAGAATGTGACATATTGTTTAGAGCAATATGGTGGAGATTCCGTTTTTTTAGATGAATTACGAAAAGCAATTTACGAACTCGATCAAACAATCGTCATGGAGATTTTGCAACCTAGTGAGTACATAAGGGATATTATTTCTGTATTGGTGATGCATGGATTTGAGTGGACTCATGTGGGAGTGGATTTAGATGGAGATGCATTTTCTTATCTTCGCAGGAAGTTTGCAACAAGTATTAAAATTAGTGAAGATATGAAGAAAAGAATAGACGACAATAGGATGTTTTTGGATAAGTTAGAAAAGGAGCTTTCTACAAAGGGTGATATGGCTTATTATGCGAAATTGTTAGAGCGAATTGAATTATTAGAGTTTGCTTGCTTACGATCAAAAACATTGCAAGAACGTTCAGAAGCTTTTCTATCTACGCAAGTGGGTATAAGTTATTACCTCAATCAGGATGAAGCATTGGATATATTTACATATCCTGCAAGTAATTAATAGAATATAAGAATAGATACAAGCAAGGTTTATAGATGCTTGTATCTATGAATGAAATGGGGGGAGTCATTCTCCCATTTTTTATATGCAATTCTTCTGTAATGACAAATTCACAAACTATAGGACTATCTAGTGAAAGTATAGTCTCTGTTCTTATCTTCTTCTGTAATAGGACGTGCGAATTCTAATCCACTATTTCTAGTGGCAGCATCTATAGGATATCCTGCTGTTATCAATGTATGAATTAGAATTGGAGAGGAACTATTGTTGCTATTTATAGTTTGCTGCGAATAGTAACGAACTACGTTCTACTAGATTTTATAACAGTTCGATGATTTTGAGAATTTTCTCTTTTTTCTCAGAATCAAAGTATTGAATGGTCTCCATAATGGTATCCTCTAAATTCCTAGGGCTATCTGGGTTGGTAGCATAGGTATATTCACCGCCAATAAAATAGTCTACGCTACATTGAAGCGTGTTGGCAATGGTAACTAATGCAGTGAGGGAAGGATTGGCACGGCCACATTCAATATTGCTAATATGGGAGGGGTTCACATCTAATGCGGTTGCCATGTAATCTTGTGTAATCTGTAGGGAACGACGACGTTCCTTAATCTTTAATCCAATAGCTTTGAAATCTAATTCTAGCATAACGTTCTCCGTTTAAATGAAAAAGTTGCTTTCCTTAGATAGGAAAGCTTTTTTAGTGTCCTTCTTATTGTAGCCAAATAGGAATAGGATAATAATGATGTATTAAAAATAAGCTATAGCTATAACTAATATTTTGTGGTATTATGTAAGAAAATGTGAATAGGTGGAGGATATTGGAAGATGATTAGTAAAGTAAGGGAGTACGTAGATCAATATGAAGAATATTCTAAGGACAAGAAAACAATTACAGAATTAACATTGAATATAGAGCAGTTAGCCATTCAAATTGAAAATCTGACTAATAAGATTGATAGGAATAATAAAGAAGGTGAGCGACTTCATAATAAAGTAGAAGAGTATCAAAATGCGTATAATGATGAATTAGCTGATTGTTTAGAAAAAAATGTACAAAAAATAAAAGAGCAGAAAGAACAAGAAATTAAAGAAGAAATGAAAAGTGCAGTAATTGCGCTAAAAAGCCAACCAGAGGTATCTCAAAATGAGGAACGGATATTTCGATGGATGAAAAAAGAAAAAGGAATGGACCTAATTCAATCTAATAATTGTGATGATGGAATTGATATGGATGTAGGAAGTACTAAAACGTTACATATTTTGTATATAGTAAAAGAAATATATCTTCATATATTTTGTTTTAAGTATTTAAAATATATTCAATATGAGAAAATATTTTATGGAATTCTGGAAGTGGTTATCTTGATTCCTCAACTTATTATAATGGTTATAAAAGGGATTGTGAAGTGGTTGTATGAGATAAGTGGGGTGTTTGGAACATCGAAAGGGATCCAATTTTTAAGAGGCTTATCAGTTGGTGGAGGAGTTATTTTTGCACTTTATTATATTGGAAGTAAGTTGATTTGGCTTGTTGCTTTGATCAATAATTTCATATTTAGTATGATATCTAATATGGTTACTATAAATTTTGAGAAGGTACTGTTTGCTACTGTAGGAGTGCTTCTAGGAATTGTATTGTTATATTGTGTGATAATTCGATGTGGGAACGTATTAACACGTAGATATTTGAAGAAATATGCCATGATATGGTTTGCTATCTTAGTGGATTCCACTTCTTTGGAAGAACGATTATGGAAGGAAAAATGGGAAGTATTTATGTCAGGAGATTGGAAGAACTGGGAAGAACAGATTCAATCTATTAGGACTGGAGAAGAGGTAAGTAATCCAGCAAAAGAATTACATATGTTAGAAGAAAAAAAACGGTTGGATAAATATTTAAATAATCTATCGTCCCAATTGAAGGATAGTAAATGGAATACAGAAAAGTGGGAGAAAGAATTACAAGATAAACAATCAACAAAAGAAGAGAAAGATAAAGAGAAAAAAGAAATCGAAGAAAAAGTAGGGGAAAAGAAGATCAATATAGTGGAGCTAGAAAGTAAATTAAGTCAATTTCCTCGATTTCCAAAGGAATATAACAACGGAGTACTCACACCATATATTCCACTTAGGTTTGAACGGGCAGATGAATATAATTTGAGAAAACTTATTTACTTAGAGCATAATTATCAACCCATGGTTATTCAATATAACGATATGGGATTTAATACAATAGGTAATTTAGTAGCGATAATTGGTCAACTAAGAGATGGTTTTCTGAAAGAGAATTATTATCATATATTAAATATGACATTAGTGGATATGAAAACAAAAGGAATTGATTTTCCTAATAAAATGGTTGGAAGTAAGTTGAAAATGGTAACAAGGAAAGAAGAATTAAATAGCCTATATGAAGAGTTATTAGAAAGTGCTAGAAAAATAATTTTTTCAGGATTAGAAGAAAATATTAGTGAAGATAATCCAATAAAATTAGAGAAGCAAGAAAATTTATTTGAGTACCATATTGTATTTTTCTTAGGAGTATCACTTGAGAATATGGGGGATGAAATGGAAAATTTATTTGAACGTGGAGCGAAAGTTGGATTTCTGCCAATCTTATTCGTTAGTGAAGGGGAATATGAAAATCTTTTAAAGAAAGAGTCTATAAAACGGGTATTGAGTTTGGCGAAGGAGCAGAAACGGTTATACAAATTAGGCAATATAACGTGAAAATCTATTTAATATATTATAAAGAAAAAGGAGAAGAAACGTGGCAATTAATTTTAAAGAAGAAGAAATTGAGAGAATCTATCAAGTACATAGGAGTGCCTTAGAGGAGATTTCACAGTATACGAGAACGGTAGCGGATAGCATAGGAAGAATAACTGAAAGAACCAAATATGAGAAGATCGTTGAATTATTTAATGGTGCTATGCAGTATTACAATGAGGAATTAAAAAACGTAGCTTGTAATACCTTGAATGAATGGGCAGAGGGAGAGAGCAGTTTTGTAAGTGCATTAGAGCGAGTACGTGCGGGTGAATCTGCCAAGAATAAAGCCATTCAGGTTCAAAATACGATTATTGAGGAGATTCACACTTGGGGTACTATGGAGGAAATTACAGTAGATACGGCAGAAGTGGATGTGAAGAGTGAAGATTTTCAAGAGATTTGTGATAGCATAAGTCAATATAATAGGGAATTAGAAGAGTTATATAAGAGCAAACAACAAGAGATTACGGCGAATAGTGAGGAGAATACCTTATATGGCGTGATGAATAGTGTAGTATTACCTACCATTACAACGGTGGCATCAGGATTTGGTGAATCTACAGGGGAAGCATTCCAAAAATTAGCGGAAGAATTCCAGTTAGCTGAACAAGAAGTACATCAGCAAGCTGCGGATTTTAGTCAGAATGTACAAGCTTCCAAGAGTGCTGCTAAGACAGCAGGAGAATTATTAAAGCAACAAGTAAGTACTATGTTCACTTAGAAAAGAGAGAGGCATGGTTATTAGTATGAATAATGAAATCATCTATTATAAAACAAGAGAAGAATTAGAAGCATATTATGAAGAGGAAAAGAAAGAAGGGAATATAGTTACGTATGAGGCGTATTTAAATGCATTAAAGAATCAGTTCGGTAAGAAGAATACCGATACACAAGAGCAACCAGAAGATGAAAACAAAGAAGTGATCTGCTTGAAAGAGCCTCTTGAATTTGTGAAGATATTTGCAAATAAATCTACTGATGTTAGTAAAAAAGAGTTTTCTGAGCGTGTGGAGAAAAAAGATAAAGAAGTAATTGCACAGATTATTACGAGACCAGAGGAGATAGATACTCATGTGTGGTGGAATTCTACTATTGATGGAATCGAGCTACGTTCTGGATTAGAGAATAAAGAGTGGTCTGCACTTACAAGTATTACATTGGGAGATACTCTAGTTCATGGATTAATGGCAGGAGTAACAGGATCTGGTAAGTCTGTATTGTTGCATCAACTATTATGTACTTTAATGGTAGAATATGCTCCATGGGAACTAGATATTTACTTGGTAGATATGAAGAAAGTAGAACTCAGTCAATATTTATCTCAGTGTCTTACTCCTCATGTTAAGGCGGTGGGTGCTACTAGTGAGATTAGTTATGTAATTAGCTTGCTAGAATATCTGATAGAGTGTATGGAGGGAAGGGAACAATTTTTAACGAAACTAGGTATTAATAATATTAAAACTTTGCGTACCACGTATGGCGTAGTTCTTCCTAGGGTGTTATTGGTGGTAGATGAATTCCAACAATTATTTAAAAAAGCAAATCCACAAGAGGAAAGACGTATTACAGATATACTTGGAAGTATTACAAAGCTAGGTAGGGCATTTGGATGTCACTTGTTATTTGCAAGTCAAGATATGAGTGGAACACTTTCTTCTAGTGTACAAGACAATTTCCTAGCACGTTTTGCATTAAGATGTAATGATACGAATACATCAATAGAAATTATAGGAAATAGAGCGGCAAGTGAGATTCCAAAAGAGGAAAAAGGAATTGTAATTGTGAATACAGATACAAAACGTAGTGTGGAATATAATCAAATATACAAGGTGCCTTTTCTTGATGTGAATGATGTTCGTACACATATAACAGAGATTACCCAATTAGGTAAGCAATATAAATATGATTCTGTACATAGCTTTTATGAGGAAGATTCCGTGGAGGAATTCCAACAATTAGAGGAAGTATTAACAAGTTCTAAGAAAGCGAGAGCAAATATAATAGAAAGAGGTAATAGTTTAATAGATATATTTATTCTAGGAGTACCTGTCAAGTATTATAATAAAAAAACACATTATGAAACAGTAGCGCTAACACGTGGAACAAATAAAAATGTGGCAATATATAGTCCGCATGTAGATGATTTAGTATATTTATGCAAGTTGTTGGCTGCTAATTGGAAATATTCCGTACATTCACAAAACATGATGCATTTTGTGAATGTTCAAAATGAAGAATTCTCCAATCAATATAATTTATTGGAGGAGTTAAGGAAAGAATTCAAGAAATGCTATGAGGAACAGATATGGGCGAGTAGTGTAGAAGTGTTTCGAAAGAGACGCAAACTAGTTGAATTAACAGAGAAGTACGATAAGGGGAATATATCATTAGAAGAAATGGCATGTGAATTATTTTCATTCCCTCCAGCAGAACTGTGGAAAGGATTAGAAAAGGTAGAGGATATTATAAAGGAAGAGGTCAATCGTACATTTCAAGGAAACGATTGGAACTATATTCCTGATGGGTGTAAAGAGATACGAGAAAAATGGAAAGAAATAGATTGGAACAAAGTAGGAGTTGCTGAGAACTTTCTAGAAGGAGAGTTTGGAATCGCACTTGAGGAAAATATAAATCCATGGTTAGAACGTTGTTATGAACAGCTGGGGTATTTGTTTCAACATAAAAAGGAAAATAAGAGGATTGCTGATGTATTCCCACAATGTATTGTATGGCTCGTTGGAATAGAGCGTATGAGGAATAATGAACTATCAAGAGATTTCAAAAGTATATGGAATGAGTCTACAAGCTATGGCATGTTCTTTATCTTTGTTACTAATGCAGAGGGGAATTACGATAGTGAAATTCATAATGCGTGTGAGTATTTATTAGTAAGAGATGGAATTGATAGAATATATGAACGATTTAAAATGAAAAAACCAAAAGAATTGAATGATAATACGATTGAATTAGGAATAAAGAATCAGAGTGATTTAAACCCTAATAAACAAATTGCCTTTAAAAAATACAATATAAGTGCAGAAGAAAATAATAGATATGAAGGAATTGATTTTGATAAAATTCTAAAGGAAGAATCCTTATAACAATAATCTTGATACAGGAAATACTGTCATAAGAATTCGCAAATTCGTATAAGAGAAAGGGTTGAACGTTGAAAATAGGATCGGATATTTGTGAGCAAATTGGTAGCATGATTCAGGAGATGGAAAAAGGAGTGTGTGATACCATACGTGAATTAGATAACTTTCATGAACAACTACAAAATTGTCATTACGAACCATTTTATCAATATGCCAATAAAGTGACAGAATCGGTTAAAGGCTTGGTGAAATCCTTAAATAATGAATTCAAGGAATTACAATTGAATGTAATTAGTGAAAATATGCTAAAGCGTATGGGTGCATCTTCTAGCATGGTTGATGGGATACAAGAGAGAGTCAATGATATGAGTGGTAGTCTAGCAGGACTTACCATTCGAAGTAATGCGATGATTGTAGTAACAGGAGAAACAGATTGTCCTAATATTCCCCATAAGGGGCATGAATTATATGATGGATATAAGAGGCTATCATGGGAGTGCATTTCTATTCCTTGTGAAGAGGATGAGTATATTCTAAGAATATTTAAGGATTTTTATGAGCATTCTGTGAAAGTGTTTGGTGAGTTACAAGAAGAATGTGTCAAGAACTTTCTAACGTTACAAGAAGAAGTCCAAGAGAGAGAAGAAAAGATTCTAAGTGATGGGAACGAGGGTTCATGGGGAGAAATAATAGAAAAAAAGTCTATGGTTGGGCAGTTAAGTTCTCTTAAAGTGGATGTGATTGAATCGGCTGTCAATATAGCTTCTTCTTGGAAGGAAGGGGATTCTGTTGGAGTGATTACAGAATCGATTCATCTCGTGGCTAATATAGGGGAGTTACTTGATGATAAAGTACAAGCAATGCCCTTGAAATCTATTGCAAAGCATATTTTTACTGGTGCAAATACTATGAAAGAAGCTTTAGAAGTAGTAGAGGAGGGGTTGAAAATTGGGAATATAGAGGAGAAGGAAGTAACCGCAGCAATTAAGCTTGGCTGTGCTGGAGTTGTTCTTGCTGTTGGATCCATGAAATTCAAGGAATTCTCACATAAACCACAATTTTCCAATATAGTTCATGGAATAGGATTAGTAGGAGACGTAACAGAAGTTGCTAGGTATATGGCAAATCCTACCCCTAAATCAGTAAGGACTGCTCTCATGAAGACCGTAAGTGCAACGAAACATGTGATTGCACTAACAACAGAGATAGGAAATGGAATTTCAGAAAATGTTCCTATGAAAAAATCTAGTATGACTAGTACACCTATTACTACATCAGTAGTTCGTGTCTGTCATAAGGTAAGCCATTCAAATGTTATGAATATATTAGAAAATTATATAGATTCTATGGATGAGGTAGGTGGGATTTTGGATAACATAAATAGGGTGGATGGTGGATACATAGACCAATGTATTAGTCGGACAATGCATCATCTAGTAAATATTAGTGGAGGTGTGTTATAATGAATTCATCTAGCAAGAAGAAAGGAAGAGTAAGAGAATGAAATTAGTAACAGATTTTTATAATTATATAGAGAAAATAGGAATTCAAAAAGACGCAATTTACGAAGAAAATGGGAATGAATTTACCCTGGTTTCTTTTTCAGAAGAAGGTGAGAAGGAGCTTGCTTATAACATTGCTCTTGTTCTATATAGCAATGATGATATAGTGGAAATATATATTAGAAAGCCGATTCAAGAGAATTATGAATTATCTATTTTAAAACGATTGAATCTTCTGAATTCTGAATATTGTGGAGTGACATTTTGTTATGAGAATGATATTGTCTGTGTAAAATCATGTTGTAAAACTAGTGGAAATATTGAGATTGCATTCGCACAATTGGTTCAAAATATGCAATTAGCTAAAACGGAATTTCCAAAGTTTAGTTAATGATTCTAGTAGAAGGTTAAAATTGTCTTATAGGGAACTTTTTCCAAGAAAGAAAAATTTGTAAATGTTATGTAGGGTGAAGCGATTCGCCCTATTCTTGTTATAATCTAGTAGAGGTACTAGTGTGTATTGTGATTATATAGATTACACTAGTTATTTAATATTGGAGAAAAACAAATGAAAATTTTTGATTTTACGGAGGAAACTTATGAACGAATTAATGGGAAAAATCTATGAACAAGTCATCTGTCAGGAACGAATTGCCATAGAGCGGAAAAAGAAACTAGATCAAACAATACTGGAATTAATACCTAAGGAGATGAAGGGAGAGGAAGAACAAATAAAAGACCTTCTTTTTGCAGTAGGAATGAAAGCAGAACAGGAGGGATTTTACTTAGGTGTCAAATATGCAATGGAAATTATGAGGGAGTTAAAAATTTGAAAAGTCAATTAAATGTATAAATATTTCATTGAAAAGTCAATTAAAATGAATTAATATTTATTTGATAAGACAATATAGGAAGATATAAGATACATAATACATTCAAGAGGAGAAGTAGAAATATGAGTATATTTATTGCTAGTGATATTCATGGAACATTAGATATTGGAAAAGTTGTTCGATTTTTCAATGGGCGAGAAGATGTAACAAAGGAGGATTATCTAATCATCTGTGGTGATGTGGCGGTATGTGGCTTTCGTAGTGATGATGAGAGAAGTACTATTGAGACTCTTAGAAATCTCCCTGTTACTACTTTATTCTGTGACGGTAATCATGAGAATTTTCATAAGTTATATGGCTATGAAGCAGAAGAGTGGAATGGTGTATGATACATAGAATCTATGATGATATACTTCACCTTATGAGGGGACAAGTATATGAAATAGAGTATAAATCTTAGTATGTTACAATATTTCTTTGAGACAGACTTACCATCTGATGTTCCGTCAAATGGTAAGTTGGATAGAAGTACGTTGTTTCAGGGAGTGAAAATAGCCAGTGCAGGGGAAAAGTACCAAGAGCATAGGGGGAATACTTTGGGTTTACAGAGGGCGAAGTGCAAGAGAATTCTAAAGCTCTTCCGACAGCACACTGGGCAAACACCAGTTCTAACAGCATTGTAAAAGAATTGATCTACCGAGCAGACGATTTGGTAAAGGCAGAAATAGAAGTTCTTCTGTCAGGGGGAAGTATTGAGAAACCCATTCACGAAGATATTGCCTACGAAGATGTGTATAAGAGCAAAGATAACCTCTGGAACTTTCTTTATTTTACAGGATATTTGAAGAAAGTGGATGAGCGACGAGACTCTCAGGATACTCGCTATGGAATGTTACAGATTCCCAATCGAGAAATTAGGTACATCTATCGTAATCACATCATGGAGTGGATGAACGAATGCATCTACTCAGTAGATTTAACTAAGCTATATGAAGCTACCATAGTAGGAGATGTGGGGGTTATGGAAGATGAGCTTACTAGAGTGCTAGAGAGAACCATTAGTTGTTATGATGGAACTGTTCCGACCCAACGAGAAACCTTTTATCATGGAGTCATGATAGGGATTTACCAAGGAATGAAGGGGTACCTACCAATATCGAATCGAGAAAGTGGAAACATTACCAAACGCATAGTACAAGTAAATTTTAAAAAAGAAATAAATGCAATGGTGAAATTAGGAGGATATAATCAATGGAAATGATAAAATCAAGAAAGAATATTGATACATCAAGATTCTTAGGAGCGCTTGGAATGTTATTAGTTCCTGCATTGTATAGTTTGCTACGAATGTATTTTGTAGTGAATATGCAAAGTGATATTACAAACATTATTGCACAATCTAGTTGGATTAACTTAACATTCGAAATACTATCAGAAGGTATGATTTTGCCAATGTATTTTATTATTAATAAGGCAAAGGAAGAGAAGAGGGATTTACAGCCTATTATTAGTGTGTACTTTTCCTATACCGTATTCGTTACGATTGTTTTCGCTATTATAGTAAAATGTTACTTACCACAATTGGCTACAATCATGGAAGTACCTAGCGATATTTTAAAGGATACCATCTTATGTAACTCATTGGAGTTAATTGGCGCGGTATGGAATATAGTAATACAATTCTTGATGTTATTGGCATTATTCGATGATAAGAGAGTGAGTGTTTTACATAAAGTGATACTGGTACGATTTGTAGTAGGGTTTGCTTGTGACATAGCTTTTTTAAGTAATTATAAAATAGTAGATGTAGGAGTTCTTGCACCTGCAAGTTCTAATATTGTATCCCAAATAATAATGGTAGTAATCGTATTATATTTATTGAATAAAGTGAATTTAATGCCCAAATGTAATCTTAATATAACTTATGTTACGAAAGAGTATTTAAGTCGTTGCACGTTACTTATGGTAGAAGTGTTAGTGCGTAATCTAGCATTTTCACTTATGATTATAAAATTAATTAATACGGTACAAGAGCAAGGAACGTATTGGATTGCCAACCAGATAATCTGGAGTTGGTTGTTAATTCCTTGTCTAGCAATTTCTGATGTGATTCGTGCTGTTGGAATACAAAAAGAGAATGCAAAAGCGTATTTGAGATTTGTTCATATAATAGCTCTCTTATATGTGGGATCTTTATTCTTATGCAAACCATTTATGGAATACATTTTGAAAATAGAAGATACCACATCTGTTATGGGTGTTTTAATGATTCAAGCACCTTTTTACATAATCTTTATATATAATTCTATGATTGATTCTTTGTTTCACCACTTAGGTAAAAGCAAAGAATTATTAATACAATCTATTTTAGTAAATACTATTTATTATGGTACATTGGCAATCTTGTATTACTTGAATGTAGTTGAATTTAGTTTAGAAAAGATTGCGTTGATGTTCGGGGTTGGAATCCTACTAGATTTTTTCGTGACCTTATACCAAGCAAGAGGTATTTTGCCGACTTTATTTGGAAGGGAAATTGGTGATTGTTGTAAGGCTGATGAGAGTGCAAAATAGGGCAAACCATATGCAATCTATTACAATAGTATGGTAACCTCTAAAAACTCCTAAGATATTTTTGTGAAAAGTGTAAAAATATGTTAGAATATATATGACAGGTTCGGCGAATGGAATCACGTTACGTTTTATAGGAATAGAACGGACTAAATTCTATATATGGAAATTCAAGATTGGATTAACTAACCTAGTCTACAAATTCATTATATGAGGAGATGTTGAGTGATATTAGAAGGAATTAACTACAACACTAAATGTTATCATGAAGCTGGAACAAATGATGTTTACTTCTTTGACAACCAGCGTTTTAGTGAAGCTATAAAAAAATATAGCGAAGTTAACAAAATTAAAATTGAAAAAGTATATGATAATCTTTGCGAAGAACTAGGCGTCGATGAAGGTGCTAAAAGCGCACTGAAAAAGTATGCATTATGTAAAGGTACGAGTCGAAGGAGACCTGTTAATATACAAGAGTGTAAAAAAATGGGAATATATTTATGTGAAAATGAATATATATTTTTACGTAGATTCAGATATGTAAATCATAATATGAATATTAGTAAAATTCATATCATGATATATGATATATTTGCACTTTATGACACGAGTAATTGTTTTAATAAAATGCCTCAAAATGAGCAAGGAGAGGAATTAACTTATTATAGTGAATGTCTTGACAAGGTACAAAAGGTAATCGACTGTGAGTTATATGAAGAATCAGAGGAAACGAAAAGTAAACTGACGAATATTGTTAGAGATTCAAGAATATTTATTAAAAGTTATTCTGTACCAGGCGTTGTAGATTCATGGTTAGAAATAAATCCATCTTTAAGATATTTTGATCCAGTATTTGATATAATGGAAAGCGATTACGAATTATATAAAAATATAAAATCTAATAAATATGGTAAAGTACATTTTAGATTTTATCCTTCCCTTCAAGAATTACAGGATAAGAAAGTATATTTTGATAATCTTGAGTGCAATAATAAAAATAATAATTTGAATTTTTCCATAGAAAGATTTTATCAAGATGAACTAATTACCACAATTAATCTGTTATTTAAGATGATTTAAAACAAAATAGTTTAAGGGTTAAATATGGCATCCACCAATATGTTATAATGTATACATAACATAAATACTAAGGCTAAAGTAAGGTATAATGGTGATACAAATTGACAGATTTTTTTCTCTAAGGTATGATAGAATTAACCAATGTTTACAGTAGAAGGGATTTCATATTTATGAAAGAGTATAAACCATTACCAATAGGAATTGATAACTTTGAGGAAATCATACAACTAGGTTGTTATTACGTAGATAAAACTTTATTGATAAAGACTTTACTAGATACTACGTCAAAAGTGACACTATTCACTCGTCCAAGGCGATTTGGAAAAAGTCTAAATCTTAGTATGTTACAGTATTTCTTTGAGAAAAACGTACCATCTGATGTTCCATCAAATGGTACGTTGGACAGAAGTGTGTTGTTTCAGGGACTTAAAATAGCCAGTGCAGGGGAGAAATACCAAGCACATATGGGGAAATACCCTGTGATTATGCTGAATTTCAAGAGTGCGAAGCAGG
>JAWXVF010000158.1:0-5672 GCA_044425555.1 Eubacteriales bacterium | reverse complement strand
AAATAGACAAACCCCAAATACCATGATTGATAAATATAATAATAGTAGTCCATAAAATAATAAAAAGGGAAGAGATATGATGGTGAATCCCATATGTTTTATTATATTTAATTTCTTAAAGGTTGTTATTGCAATACGCAGACTTTTCCTAAAACCAGATAATAGGTGTGCTAATACACATGAAATCCCCCAGATACCCATTATTATTTTATAAAGCAAATCTGGAAGGGAATCGAAAATATCCAGAGGACCTGCTAATAAAAATAGGATAGATCCAATAGCTCCTGCGATTAAAGCAATTAAACGTCTCTTTTCTAAAAACGTACTCATTTTTTTCTCCTTTTCTTAAAAAAATCTTATTGATATGTAACGTGAATTCGTTTGTTATTATGAGTTTCATACAATAACAAAGTAGTGATAACTTGTAACAACCCCCCTTTTTTCAATTTTTAAGTATTATAACTCTATTTTAAGTTCTTATTTTCACCTAAAGTTTACAAATTATGACATTGTAAACTTTAAGTGATATGGTAAATACTTTATTTCTGTATACTCATAGGGAAATTGAGTGTAAACGAATCGCTCTATAAGATGGGTACATAAGAAACTCAAAAAAGAAGGGAGGTGCTGGAACTTGAAGGTGTTATTTGGTTAGAATGGAAGTTTTGATAAAGTGTAGGAATTAAATGAGAAAATGGGAAAAAGAGAGGATGAAGAATATGAATGAGATTATAAAGAATAAGAAAGCAGTAGTAATAGCATTACTCCTTATAACAGGAGGGATTATTATTTTTGGTACATTTATTACGGTAGAAGATTCGCTGGAAATGCAGTTATTATCTGCAATCAGTGATGGTACTTTGCTAAATTTACTAAATGATGGGAGTTCCTCATGGAGTAAAGAGGTAAAAGCAGGAGATAGTGATTCGCTAATTTATATTGGTATCGTAGCATTGTTCGTAATACTATCCATTGTATCTGTAATGAAGAATAAGAAAGCTACCTTAAGTATGGTGGGGGTGATTCTGATATCTTTGATTAATATTTTCATTGCATATGTTCTGGTATGGAGTTATAACGATTATTTTAGGGGAGATGCTTTTAAAATAAGTCCTCTTGTATATATTCCTGTAATCACTTCCATAGCTAGTCTTGTAGTATGGAAAAGACATAGGAAATATAAGGGTACTAATACCGCATAAATTACAGATAAAGAAAAAGCAGATAGTTTACATCTGCTTTTTCTTTATCATGCCCAAAGTCTAGAATGAAGGGAAAGTGAGAGGGTTGTCTTTTATTAATAAAATATTTCCTCAATATTGAAATCAACCCGGTTAGGATCTAAGCAAGTAGATACAATAGAATCTTCATTTGAGATAGCGGACATAAAAGAAAAATCTGATGGAGCAATATTTATATGACCGTCTGAATCTATGAGAAAATCTTTAGCATATATGACAATATATCGAGTAAGTGGTTCTGTATGGGCGGAATCAGTTGTTATCACTTTATAGCATAGCATAATACTATTTTTAACGGAGTGCCTTTCTTTAGGGGTAAAGAAATATACACGCTCTAGTTCTTTTGATAAATATTCTACACTATCCATATCATAAAAAGATGAAAAAAAGCTTGTTCCTTCTTGAATTTCTTTATAATATCGGTTTTGATCTTGATAGCGAGTTGTAATAATATCAAGTCCGATTTGTTTCATTGTTTCGAAGGTAGTTGTATCAAATTTATTAAATTCATCTATGTATTCAGACATTCCGCTAGCAACAAAAGATTTTTCAGTTGATTCTACAAGATAACAATGTTCCTCTGCAAGATTATTATTGTAATCGGCGGTAACGATAATCTCTTGGCCATTGGTGATAGATTGTGTTACATCAGCAGAAAATCGAACTTCTGAGAGGAAAGGGTTATCTGTTTCGTTGTGAATACGAATAGAAGCTTCTCCAGAAACACCGTTATATTCTATCTCAATATCTTGAAATACATCGATGACTGTTCCTTCTGATAATCCATACACGGTGTAATCCTGTTGGGTATTTGTGAATTTAAGCTTATATTTCTCCTCTAATCCTGTGACTCCTGTAATATTAACAGATATTTCATCCCCGTTAGATAGAGCAGATGTTTGGGACGCTTTTGTGCTGATTCCTGATACTAACATACTAATGCTTAAGGCCTCCGCAGAAAAAAGATTAATATCGTTTGATTCGAAAATTTTGTTTTCTAAGTTAGCTGTATCAAAGTAGATATTCGGTACGCCTGTTCCTTCTAATCCTTTGTAGGTAACAGTTACATATTCTTCTAAATCAATTTTCTCTGCTGTGCAACCTGTAAGCAATAGCCCAAGAGCCATTAAGCAAATAAGCTTCTCTACTTTCCATATGGTAATACATTTTCTATACATAGTGTTCTCCTTTTTGAAATGGTTAAGTTTTATTTGTTCTAATATACTTTTTATGAAAAATTTTCCTCCTTTTAACTTTTGTTTAGTATACTTTTTATTTAGAGTGAATGTTTCACTTGAAGTTTACAAAATCATATGATTGTAAACTTGAGGTGATACGGTAATTGATATTTTACGTATACTTAAAATGAAATGATGTTGTAGAACCTCTAAATGTATTGAAAATTTTGTGGAAAAAATGGTAAAATGTATAAAAGAGTACAATACATTATAGAAGGTAAAATGAGAGAGAATGTGAAAACTTTATAAGAATGGAGAGAAGAAAATGGATACAGAAGAATTGAAGCAGGAAGAAATTGCTACAGAAGAGTGGAAACAGCAAGAAGTGACCTCAGAAGAATTGGAACAGCAAGAAGTTGTTACAGAAGAATTGAAACAACAAGAAGTTGCTACGGAAGAATTATTAGAACAAGAGAATCAAAAACCCAGCGAGTCGAAATTGCCTATGAAATATCTAATGGCGATTGTTGCAGTGTGCATTGCCATTGCCACTGTAGTATCTTTCGATAATTCAAACACCTTGGCACAGGAAATGCGACTAGAAAAGTATATAGGATTAGTTACTTTACAAAATAATTCCAAGCAAAAAGAACTGGTAGAAGGTTCACGATTAGTTACGCAAGATGCCATAGAAACATTTGTGGAAAGTAATGCCTACATTAGCTTAGATAATACGAAAGCACTAAAAGTAGACCAAGATTCTCAAATAGAGATTATTCAAGTAAATAACAACTTAGATATTGAATTATATAAGGGGTCTCTTTATTTTAACGTGTCCGAACCTCTTATAGAAGATGAAACCTTGGAATTCCATACCAATAACATTGTAACTGGTGTGCGTGGTACATCAGGAGTAATTACTTACGCAGAAGATGTGTATCAAAGTCAAGTTGTGGTGTTGTCGGGGACGGTGGAAGTGATGACTACGGAAGCGGAACCGCAAGTGGTTGCAGTTCGTCAGGGAGAAGTTGCTGTTGCCACCACATTGGCAGATGGAACCGTTCAATTAGAAGTTCGAGAGCAGGAGGATACGCCTTCTTACTTATTCGCTACTAACTTTTTAGACGATTTAGGGGAAGGTGTAGAGGAATATGTGGAGAAAGTAGTGGAAGAAGTTGGAGAGGAAGAGGTGGAAGAAGATTACATCATTCAATGGGTGGATGCGGACTTTGAAAGTGGAGTGCGTCTATTCTTAGAAAAACCAACAGGAGATATTTGGGCAAGTGAAGTGAATGAGATTACCAGTTTAGACATGTTTGAAAGTGTAATAAAGGGGGTTCCTAGTATTGATATGTACGCAGATATTAATGTAAATGTAATCGAGGATGTGGTTCATTTTAAGAACTTAACTACATTGAATTTACGAAATAACAATATAAGCGACGTTAGTGCATTAAGTGAGTTGACGAACTTGGAGCAATTGGATTTGTGGGGGAATAATATAAGCGATATTAGTACATTAAGTGAGTTAATGAACTTGGAGCAATTGTTTTTAACTGATAACAATATAAGCGACATTAGTGCATTAAGTGTGTTAACTAACTTGGAGAAATTATATTTGAGGGATAATAATATAAGTGATATTAATGCATTAAGTGAACTAACGAACTTGGAGTCTTTGGAATTGGTGAGTAATAATATAAGCGACATTAGTGTATTAAGTGAGCTGACGAACTTGGAGTATTTGGGATTGTCGAGTAATAATATAAGCGATATTAATGCATTAAGTGAACTAACGAACTTGGAGACTTTGGGATTGTCGAGTAATAATATAAGCGACATTAGTGTATTAAGTGGATTAATGAACTTGACTTCATTGGTGTTAAATGATAACGATATAAGTGGCATTAGTGCATTGAGTGTGTTAACGAACTTGGTGTATTTGGACTTGTCGAGTAATAATATAAGCGACATTAGTATATTAAGTGGATTAACGAATTTTTCTTGGTTGTATTTGCAAGGGAACAACATAAGCGACTGGTCCCCAGTGGCACATGTTAGCGAGGTTGTTGGTAGACCGTAGTATTCATTTGCTAGCGTATCAATACAAGTGCCACGCAAAGGAGTTCGCGTAATACAAATATAGAAATTATTGGAGGAAATCAATATGAGTGATGCTACTATTTATAAAATAATGTGTGTTATCCTTACTGTTCTTCTTTACATTGGGTTTGTGTTTCTCCTGCCGATGATCTTATTAATTACCACAGTACTGGGAATTTTTAAAGAAGATTTACGTATATATTGGATACCTTCTAATATTGTAACAATCATACTCTTATGTTTACCACCGTATGCTTGGATATTCTATTTTGTTATGATGAGCCTCTATTTTTTCAAGAAACAGATGTGGAGGATATTCAAGAGTACACCCGAAACGAACAATCCAATCACAAATTTATTTCAAGGCTTGTCCGATGAAGAAGCTAAGAAAAAATATCGTGCTCTAATGAAAGAATATCACCCTGATCAAGGGGGTGATGTGGAAATGGCAAAAAAGATAACAGCATCGTACAAGGAAAGCGCTAAAAGTAGACCAATATTCACCAATAGAGATTATTCAACTTGACTGATTTACTTTTAGGTCTAGAAAAGCGTATTTTGTAGGAATTAAGCATATAAGAAATACCAGATTAATAAAATAACTTTTGCAAGAATGGAGTAGTTGTTTTATAATGAACACAGTTAGACGCCCACAATACGCTTAGTCATCAAAGTTTTTTCTTAAAGAAATATAAAATTATAAAAGCATTTATTGTAAAATAGGTGCTTTTTTAGTTTGTAAAAATATAGAAGGTATTGGCAGAAACAGATCAATCGTCTTGCCAATTACGATATTGGCGAGTAATTATTTTGAAATTCGTTAAGGTTCTTAACGTGCTCAAGTACATTCCGCTGATATGGATGATATTATTGTTGGTATCATCCTTGCCATAGATTCGAGACACAGTTTACATGGTACAATGTAAACTTGATTTGATAATAAGAATAATGATATGTTGTATCATCAATTGTAATAGAGATATGGTGTGTTCGTACAAATATATACAATAAAAGTAAAATTATTGTAAAATATGATTTAGGTGTCAAAACTTAGAGTTCACCTACTCAACACCTCGCTTTAGTGTTATAATAGAGACATATTAGAAGCGAGGTGGAAACATATGTCTTTCAAATCAAATCAACATCAACA
>JAWXVF010000157.1:0-5700 GCA_044425555.1 Eubacteriales bacterium | reverse complement strand
TATCTCGTGCTACAGAAGCAGAAGGCATTGAGGAATATGATTATTTCGTAGTCAATGATCGGTTAGAAGAATGTGTAGAACAGATTCATGCCATTATTCAACTGTCGCATAATCAGCCAGTTAGAAATGCAAACTATATTCAAAATATAAGAGAAGAACTTAAATGTTTTTCAGAAAGAGGTTAATATGTTACATCCATCATACACAGAATTAATGAAAGTAGTCAATAGTGAGGTTGTAGAAGGGGCAGAGTTGTTAGTAAATAGTAGATATTCTATTGTAATGGCAACGTCTAAGAGAGCGAGACAGATTGTTCTTACGAATCAAGTGGCGAGAGAAAAAGGGTTTCCTGTTTTAGATAAAGGGAAAAAACCACTCTCTACAGCAATAGAAGAGTTGAATGCTTCTAAGATTAAAATTATAGCAACAGAATCATAATGGTAACAAAAATGGAGGAATAACAAGAAGTGTTATTGCTCCATTTCCCAAAGATTGGAGTAATGGAATTCGATGAAAATATTATTTGTTTCACTAGGGTGCGATAAGAACCTAGTTGATTCAGAAGTGATGCTTGGCTATTTGTATGAAAAGGGATATACCTTTACAGATGAGCAAGAACAAGCAGATGTAGTAGTAGTGAATACTTGCAGTTTTATTCATGATGCCAAGGAAGAGAGCATTCAAGTGATTCTAGAAATGGCAGAATTGAAGAAGGCAGAACAGATCAAAGTACTGATTGTAACTGGTTGTTTGGCAGAACGCTATAAGGATGAAATACAAGAAGAAATTGAGGAAGTAGATGCCATATTAGGAGCTTCAGCAATTGAACATATTGTAGAAGTAGTGGAAAAAGCACTGGAAGGACAACCAAGAAATCTTATGGAAGATATTAGTAAGATTCCGCCAGTTGGGCAAAAGAGAATTGTGACCACAGGAGGACATTTTGCCTATTTAAAAATTGCAGAAGGTTGTAACAAGCAGTGTACCTATTGTATTATTCCGAAAATACGTGGTAATTATAGAAGTGTACCATTAGAGTCTTTGGTAGAAGAAGCAAAAATTCTTGTAGAAAAAGGTGTGAAGGAATTGATACTGGTAGCACAAGAAACGACTTTATATGGAGTTGACCTTACAGGAAGAAAAGAATTGCCACGATTATTAAGAGCGTTATGTCAAATAGAACAATTACAATGGATTCGAATTCTCTATTGTTATCCGGAAGAGATTACAGATGAATTGATTCAGACTATACAAGAAGAAGAGAAGATTTGTAATTATTTAGATATTCCTATTCAACACGCATCTAATACCATTTTGAAGAAAATGGGACGTAGAACGAATCAAGAAGAATTACGAGAGAATATAGAGAAGATTCGTAAGTTCATTCCGGATATGTGTCTTCGAACTACTTTTATTACAGGGTTTCCAACAGAAACACAAGATGACCATGAAGAAGTGATGGAATTTGTGAATGAGATGGAATTTGATCGCTTAGGTGTATTTACTTACTCGCAAGAGGAAGATACCATAGCAGGCGATATGGAAGGACAAATCCTAGAAGAAACGAAGCAAGAGAGACAACAGCAGATTATGGAGTTGCAACAAGAGATCGCCTTTGAGAAAGCAGAACAATCTGTTGGAGTAGAATTATTTGCTATGATAGAGGGAAAATTAGAAGAGGATTCTGTATATTTGGCAAGAACATATAAAGATGCACCTAATGTGGATGGTTATTTATTTGTTCATTCGGACAAGTTACTGATGACAGGTGATTATGTCAAAGTGCGTATTACAGGATCTAATGAATATGATTTAATAGGAGAAATGATAGATGAACATACCTAATCAATTAACAATCTTACGAGTATTGATGATTCCTTTTATGGTACTTTTTATGGAAACTTCCCTTGGTGGAATCTATGGAAAATGGATTGCACTAGGAATTTTTGTGTTAGCTAGTTTAACGGATTTATTAGATGGGATGATTGCTAGAAAATATAATCTAATTACTAATTTTGGTAAATTTATGGATCCTTTAGCCGATAAACTACTTGTAAGTGCTGCTATGATTTGTCTTGTGGGACAAGGGCGACTAGCTTCGTGGATTGTGATTATTATTATTAGTCGTGAATTTATTATTAGTGGATTTCGTTTAATTGCTTCAGATAATGGAGTTGTAATTGCAGCTAGTTATTGGGGAAAAGTAAAAACAGTTTTTCAAATGCTCATGATTATTCTATTAATTATGAATGTTGAACAACTTATTATAGTGACACAAATCGTAGTATGGATTTCTGTGGCATTAACGATTATTTCTCTGATTGATTACTTATATAAGAACAAAGGAGTGTTATAAGAATGGTAGCAGAGGTTATTTCAGTTGGAACAGAATTATTATTAGGAATGATAGTGAATACTAATGCTAGTTATTTAGCAGAGCAATGTGCGAAATATGGGTATCGTATGTATCATCAAAGTGTGGTGGGAGATAATGAACAGAGATTAGAAGCTGCTCTTGTAACAGCACTAGAGAGAAGTGATGTGATTCTTTTGTCAGGTGGTTTAGGACCTACACAAGATGATATGACTAAGGAAACGGTAGCAAAAGTATGCAAAGAAGAATTAGTAATGCATGAGCCATCTAAGAAAGCCATTCAAACGTATTTTAACAAGAGAGGATTGCAGTTAACAGATAATAATTGGAAACAAGCCCTTATATTGAAGGGGTGTACAGTACTTGATAATGACAATGGAACGGCTCCTGGATTGATTGTAGAATATATAGGGAAAAAGATTATTTTATTGCCAGGACCACCTCATGAGTTAATTGCCATGTTTGAAGGAAAGGTTGCTCCTTACTTACAAGAACTACAAGAGGAAGTATTCTATACGAAAACCGTTAAAGTATGTGGTATAGGAGAGAGTCAACTTGAGACAATGATAGAAGATTTAATAGATACCCAGACGAATCCAACGATTGCCACCTATGCAAAATTATCAGAAGTACATGTGCGTGTGACGGCTAATGCAAGAGATAAGAAAACAGCTAAATTACTAGTGAAGCCAGTGGTAAAAGAATTAGAAAAAAGATTGGGAAATCGTATCTATTCTAAGAAAGATCAAGTTACTATAGAAGAAGTAATTGTGAACATATTGCAAAAGAGGTCGTATACAATTGCTACTGCAGAATCTTGTACGGGGGGAATGCTTGCTAATAGAATCATACAAGTGCCTGGTGTATCTAGCGTATATAAACAAGGCTATATTACCTACGCAGATGATTCTAAGAGCGAATTGTTAGGTGTGAAGAAGAAATTGCTTAAAGAGTATGGAGCGGTTAGCGAGCCTGTGGCCAAAGCTATGGCAAAAGGAGCTTGTAAGTATGCACAGACTAATGTGGCGATTTCTATTACTGGGATTGCTGGACCAGATGGTGGCACCAGGAAAAAGCCTGTGGGACTCGTATATATTGCTTGTTGTATCAATGAAAGAGTGTGGGTGAAATCATATCAGTTTAGTGGGAATCGTAAGAAAATCAGAGAGTCTAGTGCCATAAATGCATTGATTTTATTAAGAGATTGCTTATTAGAAGAGAAGTAGTATAGTAAGAGAAAATTGGAAAGAAAGGTAGAGCGAAATGTATTTATTTGATATAATCAAAATGATTCAAACGGCGTATATTCATGTGTGGGAAAATGTATTTTATTTGAATCTATTAGTAGCATTAGCGATTATCTTCTCCAAGAAGAAAGATCCAGAATCAGCATGGGCATGGATTATCTTTATACATATTCTTCCTGTGATGGGAATTATTATCTACCTGTTAATTGGTGCTAATATAATCAAAGAGAAGATGTTTCGTGCTAAAGCAATCAATGATCAATTACATGATATCGTAGAGATGCAAGAAAATAGTTTAAGTTTTCATGAGATGCAACGAATTAGTAAGAATATTGAGGAGTATTCGGATCTTATTTATTATAATCTAGATACTATGAGTTCTGTATTATCAGACAATAATACGGTAACACACATTACAGAGGGAAAGAAAAAATTCGAATTATTAGATCAAGATATTAAAAATGCTAAGAAATTCATTCATATGCAATATTACATTATTCAAGACGATATGTTATTTGATCATATTGCGAGAGAATTAATTGCAAAAGCGGAGCAAGGGGTAGAAGTACGTATTTTATTTGACTCAGTTGGAAGTCGATCTATAACAAATGAATATTGTGCACATTTAGAAAAATATCATATACAAACAGGAATCTTCTTTGAAGGATTTCTTAGAAAATTTGATTACCATATGAATTATCGAAATCATCGTAAGATTGTAGTGATTGATGGTGATATTGGATACGTAGGTGGATTTAATGTAGGAAAAGAATATTTATCACTAGACAAACGATTTGGTCATTGGCGTGATACGCATATGAGAATTGAGGGATTAGCAGTGTCCTCTCTTGGTATCCGTTTTATATTAGATTGGAATTATACGAAGAAAGAAAATCTATTTGCGATTAGTATGTATACGAAAATGCCACGTCCAACGGAAGGTATTAGTGCTTTACAAGTCATATCAAGTGGTCCAGATTCCACGTTACCTCATATACGAGATAATTACCTGCGTATGATTTCCAAGGCAACAGAATCTATTCATATTCAAACTCCATATTTTATACCAGATGAAGAGATACAGACGGCATTACTAGTAGCGATTCATTCTGGTATAAAAGTACATATTATGATTCCGTGTAAACCAGACCATCCGTTTGTGTACTGGGCGACACGATTCTATGTGGGAGAATTAGTGAAGGCTGGTGCAAAGTGCTACACCTATGAAGATGGATTTCTACATTCAAAGGGAGTGATTATTGATAGTAGAGTGTATTCTTATGGAACAGCTAATTTTGATATTCGAAGCCTGCATTTGAACTTTGAAATTAATGTGGTGAATTATTCGGAAGAAGATGCCAAAGATATGGTAAGATTATTTGAGAAAGACTTAGAAGTATGTCAAGAGATGACGAAAGAGATGTATGCTAATCGAGGAATAAAAATACGCTATAAAGAACAGGTTAGTCGGTTGATTGCACCAATTCTATAGCGTAGTTTATGTAGGAAGTGATTTTTAAAAAGTAGTAAATAATCTTACTAAAAGAATGCTAAGTGCGAAATAAGTGCAATGGTAAACATGGAAATCATTCCTATAATCATAAGGTTTAAGGCTTTAGAATATCCCTTAGGAGTAATCTTTCCACGTCGATCTAATTCGCCGATAATAGGTCGTAACTTCCAAAAGTAACTTGCAATGGATAGAATCATTACTACAACTCCTAATATCTTAGTGGTCTCATCATTGGTAAATAGAATGACTACTAACAATAGGATAAAAATTAATTTCACACCAGCGACCCAAGAAGCCATATAACTTGCAAAGAGGTGAGAGTCTTCGTTCTTCTTACTCTCCTCCCATTCATTAAAGGCTGCTACACCATTCCCCTTTCTAGAATCAGGGAAAAAGTATAGAATACAGACATTAGCTGATTCCATTATAATAAAAAGTACAATTGATACATCTAAAATATTCATTGAGTAATTCCTCCGTTTATAAATGATATATGTAAAATCACATAACTACATGATAGACAAAAAGTACGTAAATGTCAAGAAAAAAAGGGGGGGGGGGTATTT
>JAWXVF010000156.1:0-5709 GCA_044425555.1 Eubacteriales bacterium | reverse complement strand
AAATTAAGACAATGGGTTGGGAGGGGGATACGCAGGGAGACAGATACTTGCGTATTTTCTATTTTAGATGAGAGAGCATCTAGGAGATATTATAAGAGAATTAGGGAGGCATTACCACCTATGGGGGTTACTAGAGAGATTAAGGATGTGGAGGAGTTTATAAAAATGAAAAAGGGGGAGTGTTATTTTGAAAGAACAAGTAGGTGAATTGGTAGATTTATTAACAATACAAATAGATGAAACCTTGTCAAAAGAGGAACGTATCCAATCATATATGGAACAAGTAAGAAATCCCTATCACTTTAAGGTTGGGAAAGTAGAAGTACAAGTAGGATTTTCAGATGATGGAATTACTTTTGAACAACGATTTCAAGAATATTTATCGTGCTTATAAAAAGTAAGGGATTACAAATCGCAAAAATAGGAGAAGGATGAAAAATAAATTTGAAAAATCTTATTTTTCATCCCAATATTTGTGCCGAAGCGTCACAAATATTTATTATCCTAGAGCTGAATTGGAGATTCAGCTCAGGTTCCTCAGCTAACACTTCGGAATGGTGGTAACTATGAGATACGAGAAATGCTACTAAAAATCAATCTAGACGCAAGGAATAGGATGTGTTATACTGTGACAAAATAGGACAGGGCAAGCTCTTTGATTGGTTTTGAAATTTAAAACGAATGAAGGAGTAACAATGAATAAAAAAGTATATAAAGCAGCCATATATGTGCGACTATCCAAGGAAGATGGTGGCAGTGTAGAAAGCAATAGTATTACGAATCAAAAAGAATTGATTCGTAATTTTGTGGAGAAAAAAGAAGACATTACCATTTGTTCAGAGAGGGTAGATGATGGGTATTCAGGAGTTGATTTTGAACGACCTGCCTTTATGCAACTAATGGAAGATGTGAAAGCCAAAAAGATAGATTGTATTATTGTAAAAGATTTATCAAGACTTGGGCGAAATTTTATCGAAACAGCGAAATACATTGACAACATCTTTCCTTTTTTAGAAGTGCGATTTATTGCAATCAATGATGGAGTAGATTCTCTACATACGAGTACAGCTATGAATCAAATTGCAGTTCCAGTGAAAAATCTAATGAACGATGCGTATTTAAGTGATATTTCCATTAAAGTTCGTAGTCAATTAGAAGTAAAGCGAAAAATGGGACAGTTTATTGCAGCATTTGCCATGTATGGTTATTTGAAAGACCCAAATAATAAAAATCAATTAATTGTAGATGAATTAGTGGCACCAGTTGTAGAAGAAATCTTCAAGCAAAAATTACAAGGTATGAGTGCCTCTTCCATTGCTGAAAAATTAAATGAAAATCATATTTTATCTCCACTAGAACATAAACGATATATGGGAAGTCATTATAGTAGTGCCTTTCAAAAGAATGCAACAACTCTTTGGACAGCCACTGCTGTACTTCGTATTTTGAAAAATCCTGTTTATACAGGAACCCTTGTACAAGGGAAGGTGAGTACCCCTAATTATAAAGTGAAAAAACGAATTCATGTGGAAGAAGAAAAATGGGTAACAGTAGAACATACCCATGAAGCATTGATTGAAAAAAGTGTATTTGATACCGTAACAGAGATTTTAAAATATGATACGAGAGTTTCTAATGGGATGGAAGTGGTGTATCCTTTATCGGGAATTGTCATTTGTTCCGAGTGTGGGGAAAGTATGATTCGTAAAAATAATGGTTCCAAAGAGAAGCCATATTTTTATTATATCTGTTCCATTCATAAAACAAAGAAAATATGCAAAGGGCAACGGATTCGTGTAGATTACCTAGAACAAGCTGTCTTAGTTGCCATAAAAGAGCAAATACAAAGGGTATTAAAGGTAGAAGAACTGATTCGTTATTTAGAAGAAGTTCCCTATCAAGAACGTAGTATACAATTAAAGAAGAAACGCTTAGAGGAAGTGCAAAAGGAATATGAAAAATACCAAACCTTTCCCTTAAAAGCATATGATGACTATAAAAGTGAATTGATTACGTATGAGGAATATGAAAGTCATAAAAGACGATATGAAATCAAATTGCAGACTTTATTAGAAGATATGGAGCGAATCAAACAAGAAATAGAAGAAGTAGCACTAGGAACTACAGAAAGTCAACAGTGGATAGCACAGTTTAAAGAGCATGGCAATGTAGAATCGTTGCATAGAAAATTGGTGGTTTCTTTGGTAAAGAAAATCACGATTTATGAAAATAATCGGATTCATATACAATTTCGATACGAAGAAGAATTAGAATGGATGCAAGGATTATTACAAGAGAAAGAACATACCTCATTGGCAGTAGAAAGTGAGGTGGTGTAATGGCTAGAGTCAGTAAAAAAGCAATTAATCAAACGAATGCCATACCAACGAAACAAGGAATCTTTCAAACAGCATTATATATTCGTATTTCTGTAGAAGATGTGGCAAAAAACATAGAAGATACCTTAGAAAATCAAGAAAGTTTACTAAGAACCTATGTAAAAGAGCGAAGGGAGTTTCAAGTAGTAAAGGTATATTGTGATAGAGGAAAAACAGGTACTAACTTTGCACGACCAGCCTTTGAACAATTACTAGAAGATGTAAAAAGTAAAAAAATCAATGCGATTATTGTAAAGGATTTATCACGATTTGGAAGAAATTATATTGAAACTGGGAATTATTTAGAAACAGTATTTCCCTTTTTAGGAGTTCGTTTTCTTGCTATAAATGACCATTATGATAGCTTTCAAACCTCTTCTTTTGATGATGTGAAGATGCACTTATTGAATTTAGCAAATGATTTCTATGCCAAAGATATTTCGCAAAAGATTAAAACAGCATTTCGAACAAAACAATTAAAAGGGGAATGTGTATCAGGAGCACTTGTCTATGGGTATCAACTGGATCCACAGGATAAGAATAAGATTATAATAGATGAAGTAACAGCACCTATTGTACGAGAAATATTCGAGATGAAAGCGGAAGGAAAGTCTTATCGACAAATAGCTACTTATTTAGAAGAGTGTGAAATCTTAACACCACAGCAATATAAAAAGCAACAAAAAAATAAAGAGTACCGCCCACAGTCGATAGAATGGAAATTTGGTACGATACAAAAAATGGTAGCAAATGAAATGTATATTGGAATTGTAGTGCATGGTAAGAAGGGACGAGTACATGATAGTAATGGCATTGTAAAAATAAAACCCAAACCAAAAGAAGAATGGGTGATTATTCCCGATAACCATGAAGCAATTGTATCAAACGAATTATTTGATAAAGTCAATAAGATTATGGTAGAAGCGAAACAAAAGCGAAAAGAAAGTATGGAAAAACATAAGCACTTGCCTAAAAAAGAAAATTTATTTAAAAAGATAATGGTATGTGAACATTGTGGATGGGTATTATTGAATAAATGTTTCATAAAAGAACGAGCAGATGGTATCACAATACGATATGGTTATATCTGTGCTAATCATATGCGAGATGCGAAGAAGTGTCCTTTTGCTCACACAATAGAGGAGAAGATTGACCCAGTGATAACAGAAGTTGTTCGACAACAAATCTTACAAGGAGTTCAGCTTCATACATTATCAAAATCGAAAACGGAGCAAGAGAAAAGAGAATTAGAAGAATTAGGAAAAAAGAAACGTGGAATACAAGGTGTATTGCAACAAATAGTCTATAAAAAGAATACTATGTATGATGACTATGTAGAGGGGATATTAGGAAAGAATGAGTATCAATTATTACAGAATCGGTGCATAGAAGAAGAAAAGCAATTAGAAGAAGAAATCAAGCAACTAGAAGAAGATGAGGAACAGATAAAGAAAAGAGAACCGATTCGAGAAACTTATTTACAAAATCTATTACAATTCAAAGAAGAAACGATACTGACAAAAGAAATGGTAACTGCTTTGATTGAAAAAATTGTAGTATCAAGTGATGCTAGAATAAAAATTTATTTCCGATATGAAGATGAATATAAGAAAGCAAATCAAGTACAAGATAGTAGGAGGGATTAGGTAATGGAAGGATTTGTAGTTGCTTTTTATATAAGGCTTTCTATGGAAGATAAGAATAAGAATGAAATGGAGCAATCAGAAAGTAATAGTATTATCAATCAGAGAAATTTATTATTTGACTATGTAAACGAAAGAGAAGAGTTTCGGGGAGCGAAAATTGAAACTTATGTAGATGATGGTTACACAGGTACTAATTTTGAACGACCTGCTATGAAAAATTTATTAGAGAAAGTAAAAGAAGGTGGAGTTGGGTGTATATTAGTAAAAGATTTTTCAAGATTTGGAAGAAATTATATTATGGTAACGGACTATATTGACCAAATCTTTCCCTTTTTAGGAGTACGTTTTATCTCTGTAAATGACCAATTTGATACTGGAACTTTAAATGGGAAAACCAGTGGTATTGAAGTTGGTTTTAAGAATATTATTATGAGTTATTATAGTCATGATTTATCGGTAAAAATAAAAACAGCCAGTCGCAATAAAGCAAAGCAAGGGTATTATATAAATGCGAATGCGATTATGGGGTATCGGAAAGTAGAAGGGGATAAAAATAAAATAGAAATTTATCCTGAAGCAGCACAAGTAGTACAAAGAATTTTTGCGATGGTCATAGAAGGGGAAAGGGTAAGTGATATTGCAAAAATTCTAAATAAAGAAGGTGTTCCAACTCCCCTATATTTCCAAAGACAACAAGGTCGGTTTATGAATAGTAAAACGAATACAGACAAAGTGTATTGGAGTGGTTCTTCTGTAGGATATATTGTAAGAAATCCTCAATATTTAGGAACTTATTATTATGGAAAAACGACTAGTATAGAGGTTGGTTCACTAAAATGGAAAAAAAGCAAGGAAGAAGATGTGATAAAAGTGGAACAGGCATATGAACCACTAGTAACAAAAGAAGATTTTGAAAAAGCACAGAAAGTATTAGAGCGGAATGGTTACAAGAAAACAGAACGATTAAATGGCATAACACCACATTTGTTTTCCAAGAAACTAAGATGTGGGGAATGTAAGAGTTTACTTGAAAAAATTGCTTTAAAGTCGGGAAATAGCTATCAGTGTGCGAAATGGGAGAGAATAGATCGCAAGTGCTTTCGGAAAAGAAGAAAAGAAAAGGAGTTAGCATCTGTAGTATTATGTGTACTAAAAAGCTATATGCAAACCTATTTAGAGAAACAAAAAGAAAGTAGGCTACCAAATGGAATCGCTGATAAGAAAAAACAATTAAAAATTTATGGAAGGCGTGTTAAAAAGCTAGAAGAAGAGAAAGTTATTTTATATGATAAGAAGATTAGTAAGGAGATTAGCGAGAAAGAATATCTACAATGGAAAGTGGAAAAGGATAGACTTCAAGAAGAGCTATGTGATAAAATAGCTATATTAGAAGAACTAGAAGAATTACAACAAGACAAGCATTTGCTAGATACCAACCTATTAGAAAGCTATCTGCAAATGGAAGAATTAACAAGAGAAATGATGGATTGCTTTATAGATTGTATTTATGTGTATGAAGATTATATCCATATTAACTGGAAATTTGAAGTGGATGCAAGTTATACAGAAAAAGAAATATTTTTTTAGGTTATTACTTGACATCAGAAGGAGCGAGAAATTATGGAGGCAGTTTATATGACCAGTACAGATGTTTTGATAAAGGAAAGTAAAGAACTAGGGGAGTT
>JAWXVF010000155.1:0-5715 GCA_044425555.1 Eubacteriales bacterium | reverse complement strand
TTTCATTGCCAGAAACCAGGAATCTACGAATTTGTATTAGGGTATACCTTAGATTTACCAGACCTAGCACAAACTACTTGTGTATTAAAATTAAATGGAGAAATTATTGGAATTCTACAAGTTAACACAACCAATGGAAACTTTAAGAGTAGGGTATTGTGTAGAAAAGAATTGGAAATAGGAGGATATGAAATGGAATTTGAAAATTGGACAGATTCTTTTAGAACAGAACAATTAATTATACGACCAATCACCTAAAATTCCCCTTAAAAAGGGAGGATGCCAAGTAAATAAATTTACTTGGCATTTATAAAAAAGTTTAAAAGCATTTCTATGAGCATTCAATAACTGCTTCTCTTTACATTCTCTATTATAAGATAGAAATTTGTATAAAAAATGAGATGAAATTGAACTATCTTTAAAAAAAATATGAACAGATTATGAACGAATCTATTAACAAGTTTCTACTGCTGGATATTCTACTTCAAATAAATCCACTGTAATAGTTGCGATCGTCTGTGTTTCTAAAGGACGATCAGAATAATCTGTAGGAAGTTCTGCTATGGAATTCACAATGTCCATACCTTCTATGATCTTTCCAAAGGCCGCATAGGAGCCGTCTAGATGAGGTGAGTTTTGATGCATAATAAAGAATTGTGAACCCGCTGAATCTGGATCTGCACTACGAGCCATAGAAAGTACACCTTCTGTGTGTTTTAAGTCATTTTTAAATCCGTTGTTTGAAAACTCTCCCTTGATTTGATAGCCAGGACCACCCATACCACTTCCTTCTGGGCAACCACCTTGTAACATAAAGCCTTTAATTACGCGATGAAAGATTAATCCATTGTAATAATTTTGTTGAATTAAGCTAATGTAATTATTTACTGTATTAGGTGCAATATCAGGATAAAGCTCTGCCTTCATGATGTTGCCATTTTCCATTGTTATAGTAATAATTGGATTATGAGCCATTTTAATATTCCTCTTTTCTATGTTTTTTTTCTATTGTATCTAATCTTTTTCTATTCGTAAAGTAGATTTTAAAAAAAGTATTTATTTCCTATTAGAGGAAAATGTGATATTCTAGTAGAAATAAGAAGAACTAAGTGTTATACTAAGAGAGGTTTTATGGAAACGAAAATTGTAATAATGAGTCAGATTATGAATAAAGATGCTATTATGAAAGAAGCGGGACAAGTTATTCGTAGTGGTGGTTTAGTGGCTTTTCCTACAGAAACAGTGTATGGATTGGGGGGAGATGCATGGAATCCCATTTCTGCTGGTAAAATATATGAAGCAAAAGGGCGTCCTTCTGATAATCCACTTATAGTGCATATAGCTGACCTGAATAGTCTGACAGAAATTGTAGAAAAGGTAAATCGAAAAGCGGAGCAATTAATACAAGCATTTTGGCCAGGTCCTCTGACAATCATATTCCAAAAGAATCATTTGATGCCCGTAGAAGTAACAGGTGGATTAGATACAATAGCAGTTCGAATGCCTGAACATGAATTAGCAAGAGCATTTATCAAAGAGGCTGGAGGATTTATTGCTGCACCAAGTGCAAACAAATCGGGAAGACCAAGCCCCACACTTGCTAAATATGTAGTAGAAGATTTAGCGGGTAAGATTGACATGATACTAGATGGTGGCATGGTAGGAATTGGTTTGGAATCTACAATTGTTGATGTAACGAATGATATACCAGAAATACTACGACCAGGTTCTATTACAAAAAGAATGCTAGAAGAAGTAATTGGAGAAGTGGTATACGATCCTACTATTTTATCGATGCAAGAAGAAGGGGTTCCAAAGGCTCCTGGGATGAAGTATAAACATTATGCACCAAGAGGAGAACTTACCATTATACAAGGACCTCCTAATCTGGTAAGTAGAAGAATTAATGAGTTATCAGATGTTCTACTAAAGTGTGGCGAGCGAGTTGGTATTATTGCTACAGATGAAACGGTACAAGAATATAGAGCAACAATTATAAAAAGTGTGGGTAGTAGACAAGATGAAGATAGCATAGCTAGAAGATTGTATCAGATTTTAAGAGAATTTGACAATGAGAAGATTTCCTATATTTATTCAGAATCTTTTGAATCCGATAGAATAGGACAGGCAATTATGAATCGACTACTTAAGGCTGCAGCATATCAGATTGAGAATGTAGAAAGGGAATAAGAAATGGTAGCAATTGGTTGTGATCATGGAGGATATGATTTAAAAGAAGCAATTATAAATAATTTAAAAGAAAAAGGGATTGCTTATGAGGATATGGGGTGTAATAATAAAGAAACATGTGACTATCCAGAAAAGGGACAAGCAGTCGCAAGAGCAGTGGCATTAGGAAAGTGCGAAAAAGGGATTGTAGTCTGTACTACTGGTGTAGGGATTTCCATTGCAGCTAATAAAGTGATGGGTATTAGAGCGGCTCTTTGTACTAATGTATCTACAGCACGTTTGTGTAGAGAGCATAATAATGCAAATGTTTTAGCGCTAGGTTCTGCGAATGTTGAGAAGGAAGAAGCATTTCGTATTGTAGAGGCATTTTTACAGACTGAATTTTCGAAAGAAGAGCGTCATAAGCGTAGAGTAGATCAGATAGAAGGGTAATGAATTTGTAGAGAAAAGGGGAATTTATGGCTAAAGTGCATATTATGAATCATCCATTGATTCAACATAAAATTGGTTATATTAGGAAAGTGGAAACAGGTACAAAAGATTTTCGTGATACTATTAGTGAAATTGCAATGTTAATTTGTTATGAAGCGACAAGGAATCTGCCACTTACAGATGTGACAATTCGAACACCAATTTGTGAAGCTGTGGTGAGAGAGTTAAAAGGGAAGAAAATGGCTATCGTTCCAATTTTGCGTGCAGGATTAGGTATGGTAGATGGAATGCTTACGCTAGTACCAGCGGCGAAAATAGGACATATTGGGTTATATAGAGATCCGGAAACGCTTAATCCAGTGGAATATTATTGCAAGTTACCACCAGATAGTGCAGAACGAGAAGTATTTGTAGTAGACCCTATGCTTGCTACGGGTGGTTCGGCCATCGCGGCTATTCAAATGTTAAAAGAAAAGGGGTGCAAAAACGTACATTTTATGTGTATTTTAGCAGCACCAGAAGGAATTGAAAAAATGGAAGAGGCTCATCCTGACGTGGATATTTACGTGGGTGCATTAGACGAAAGATTAAATGAGCATGGTTATATTGTACCGGGGTTAGGCGATGCAGGTGATCGGATTTTTGGTACGAAATAAGAATAATTAAAATAGGGAATTAGAATGAATAGAGTAGAAAAAAGAGAAGATTATATTTCTTGGGACGAATATTTTATGGGAGTGTCAAAATTATCGGCTCTACGTTCCAAAGATCCTGGAACGCAAGTTGGTTCTTGTATTGTTAGTGAAGATCATAAAATTTTATCTATGGGTTATAATGGATTTCCAACAGGATGTGATGATGATGTGTTTCCTTGGAGTCGAGAAGGCGAGATAAATGAAACCAAGTATCCCTACGTAACGCATAGCGAACTAAATGCGATTTTAAATTATCGAGGTGGAAGTCTGGAAGGAGCTAAAATTTATGTCTCTCTTTTTCCTTGTAATGAATGTGCTAAGGCGATTATACAAGCGGGCATTCGGACAATTGTGTACGAGCATGACAAATATGCAGATACTACAGCCGTTATAGCTTCAAAGCGAATGTTAGATGCGGCGGGCGTGACTTTTTATCAATATCAACATACAAGGCGAAATATTATATTAGAGTTGTAATAAGTGAGTGATAAAGAAAATGAATGAGAAAAAAGTGAATATAGCAGTTGGGATCATGGTGATTCTACTTTTTTGTTTAGCTACTCCTAGTATGGTAAAAGCGAGTACTACCCTAGAACAGTTAAATCAAGCACAAGAAGAAAAAGAAAAAGCAGAAGAAGAATTAAATGCACAAGAAGATGCTATAGATGGATTAGAGGATAAAAAGGATGGATTAAATTATCAGTTACAACAATTTAATTTAGAATTAGTTGAGATTTCTGGTAATATATCGGAGTTAGAAGAAAAAATTAGAGTTAAACAAGCTGAAATTGTTCAAACACAATATGAACTAATGGAAGCCATTGAGATAGAAGAGATTCAATATGAATCTATGAAAAAACGTATTCAGTTTATGTATGAACAAGGAAATCAAGTATTTTCAGATTTGCTGTTTGAGGCAAATGGATTTGGGGATATGCTCAATAAAGTGGATTATATAGAACAGATATCTGCATATGAAAATGAACAATTACGATTGTATCAACAGACGAAAAATGATATTATGGAGTTTGAAGCAGTTTTACAAGGGCAAAAAGAAGAAATAAATAATTTGCATGACGATGCAGTGGATGAACAGAACAAATTTGCAGATTTAGTAGGGGTAACGAAAAACAACTTAAATGCTACAGCAACTGAAATTGCCCAAGCAGAGGTAGAAGCGGAGGCATTAGAAGAGAAGATTAAAGAACAAGAAGGAACGATTGCTGAATTGAGAAAGCAATATGAAGCAGAGTTGGCTTTATCCAATCAAGCTGCTAATTCAGCCTGGAGAGATATATCAGAAGTTGCATTTGCAGAGGGAGATCGCTATTTGTTGGCGTCTATTATTTATTGTGAAGCAGGTGGTGAATCTTATGAAGGACAGCTTGCAGTAGGCGCAGTGGTTATGAATCGCTTATTGAGTTCTAGGTATCCAGACACCTTGACAGGGGTTATATATCAATACAAACAGTTTTCGCCAGTTCTAAGTGGAAGACTGGCTATTGCTATGGCGGAAAGTAAAGCGACTGCATCTTGTTATCAGGCGGCAGATCAAGCAATGCAAGGATATACCAATGTAGATAGTTGTTTATATTTTAGAACACCGATTGATGGAGTAGTACCGACTTATCAAATTGGTGGGCATATATTCTATTAAGGAGTTTAACATAGATGAAATACGAAAAAAAAGTGTATCGATCCTTAGCGTTAATTAGTCAGTTTGGTATTAATATGTTAGTTCCTATTTTCTTATGTTCTTATATAGGAATTTTGATTGATCGTAAGTTAAGTACTTCGTATTGGATGGTTATTATGTTTTTTATAGGAGCTATGGCAGGTTTTCGTAATATATTTATATTTGCAAGAAAGATATATCAAGAGGCGGGAGATGTTAGACAACGTGATATTCGAAACAGTAAAAAAGAATAAAACTCTACGTTTTTTGTCGATTTCTATTATTTTTTTAGGTTTTTTTATAGAAATCGTCGGATTACTATTTACAAATGACGCAATTAACTTTACAATTAGTATGTGGATTGGTATAGTCCTATCCATAGCTTGTGCTGTTCATATGGCAATTGCTTTAGATTACGCAATGGATTTAGGAGAAGATGGTGCACCACAATATTTGGTTAAGCACAATTTGATACGCTATGGCGTAATAGTAGTGGTGTTTAGTATGATACTAATGACCGACTACTTAAATCCTCTTTATACATTTCTGGGGATTATGACTTTGAAGGTAGGGGCATATCTAGTGCCGTTTACTGATAAATTACTTAGTTACAAAAAGAAAAAACAATAAGGAGGTAAGTGTATGCAAAAAGGTTTTTTGTTATCTACAGGTGCGGACATTGATTTTATGATCCATGGAATATTCTCTTATGAATTATTCGGC
>JAWXVF010000154.1:4866-5719 GCA_044425555.1 Eubacteriales bacterium | reverse complement strand
CACTATTATAGTGCGTACCCCTATATATGTTACCAATGGGCAAAAAAATACTACCCACATACCTATTGTAACATATATCAAATAAAATCGCCTTGTTTTTTCTTTTTCCGTAAGCCATAGATAAATCATGCACGAGAAAAATAGCCATATAAAATAGCCTTGTCCAAAATAATCTTGGTATAATTGCATTACTAATTGAATCGTATCCAATCATTACCTCCTTTTACTTCGCTAACAATAGATAAATCAATCCTAATACATAAGTTGGTACTAACATCATTATTTGCCATATGATAACGCTTTTTTTCTTATAAAGAACCCCTAGAATGAGCAGTGCTACCACTGTCAACATTGGAATCAGGACAAGTCCTAACATGGTGCAGAAACCACCCATCATCATACAGAACGATAATAGGACAATTTCTATTTGACATGATTTCTTTTCTTCTAAATTACGTTGTATCCTAAGAAGACAATAGACGGTTGCTGGGACTACTAAGTTGGCAATTATAGATTTCCCTTGTGCCGTTCTAGTTAGGAGAAAAGTGGCTGCTGTATAAATCGAAGTATTACCATATAAATATAATAGACTTATGGTTAGAACAAAAATAGGAATCTTCTTTTTCTCATGATCCGTTTTCCAGAATTCACACGCAATCTTATAGTAGATTACGTACATCATAACAACAATGGCTATTGGAAGAATAATATGATGTACCGTTGCTGCATGGGCACATACTACTTCGCTTAGAAAAGCCACAAAGATTGGTGCACCCGAAAAGGAATGTCTAACATCTAATCCTGTAGGCATTCCTGTATAAGGAATGTATTGATATAATTTATCCCATCCTAC
>JAWXVF010000154.1:0-4856 GCA_044425555.1 Eubacteriales bacterium | reverse complement strand
CCATAAAAGGCATCATCTCCATCAATAAATTGATACATAGCTGTCTGATATAACTGAAATCCTATACTGATTATCATCAGGAACCAAGTAAGCCTTTCCTCTTTTCTTGGAATAGACATACCCTTTACTATTTCTACTACTAATTTTCTATTCCTCCCTAAGGACCAAGCACTGATCAATAGTGTAACTATTATAAATGTATATACAAGTGGCGAAAATCTTTTATTAATAATAAGAATAGCTACAAATGCCACTTGAAAAAGAGAAGTATATACTAACATACCACACACCAAAACGCTACTAATTGTCATTTTATCTTCTTGTAATCTTTTTGCTAAAGGCAATCCCATTCCAAAAGGAATGATGATTAGCCAAATGATACTACTAAGGATTGTAATGAACATATCTCTTTCTATTACCTCTTCTTGCTTCTTATGAGTTCTCTTCTAGTTCTTGTTGCAAACGACGCTTTATTATATAATGAGGACGTTGCTTCGTCTCAGTATACGTTTTTGCCATATATTGCCCAAGAATTCCAAGTACGAATAATTGCGTTCCTCCCACAAATAAAATCGTAGTTATGATGGTTGGATATCCTGCCACTGGCTCTCCCCAGAAGATTGTTTTCACCAACGTTGCCACCATGACGATCACTGCAATTAGACAGAAGATCATTCCCATAATAGAGGAAATTAATAAAGGGGTAGAAGAAAATGCTACGATTCCATCTATTGCATATACCATTAAACGGCTAAAACTCCATTTTGATTGCCCACTAGCGCGCTCTTCTACTTCATACGGCATATAGTGAGTTGTAAATCCTACCCAGGCAAAAATCCCTTTTGAGAAACGGCATCGTTCTGGCAATTCCATAATAGCATCCACCACACATCTTCTTAGTATCCGAAAATCACTCGCAGAATGCACTAGATTAATTTCCGTAATACGATTCATCAAGCGATAGAAGCAATTCTTATAAAAAGCTAATAACTTACTTTCTTTTCTTTTTACTTGACACGCTGCTACCGCATCATATTCCTTATGTTCTTCCAGAAATTGAAGCATATCCAATAAATATTTAGGGTTTTGCTGCAAATCTGCATCAATAATAGTAACATATGTCCCTTTACTACTAGTTAATCCCGCTATAATAGCCGCTTCTTTTCCAAAATTCCTTGAGAATTCAACAACTCGTACCACCTCATTATTTTGTTCATATAACTTTTGTAATTCCCTAGACGTTTCGTCCTCACTTCCATCATTTACAAAAATTACTTCAATCTTACCTGATACTTGTTTACAGATAGTTTCTAATGCCACATAAAAAGGAGCTATATTTCGTTCCTCATTATAACAAGGAACCACAATTGATACATACATAATCTTCTCACTCGCCTTCTGTTGATCTCTTAATCTTTCTTACACCATAATGTCCTGAATATAGCCAATTAGACCAATGACTTGCATCTTCTGTAATGTCTCCCTCTATCACATAAGTAAATGTTAATTGAAAGATACATATTGCTACTTCTTACTACACGAAAAATTGTTAAAAAGAATAGAATAACAGTAGTAGCCCATAGATAATTCACTGCCCCAGTCTTCCAAAGAATCGTTTGTCCAAATTCTACAGTTCCAAGCCACACAAGGGCATTGGTCCAAATCCACAGCTTCACATCATACTTCTTCCGATCTTCTACATTACAATAGATTAAGTATACCAAAAAAAGATAAAATATACTATTCTTTACATTAAATATCCAATGCACCTAATGTGTCTTCCTTTGAAAATTTCACCACTAATACGCCATCTATCATCTGCATACTATCTACATGGGGAAAATTAGGCATATTACGAACTTCCTCTTTCAGCATATATGCCACCATTTCTTCCACATCACCCTCTCCATCATTCATACACACAATGGGATAGGCTAATACGTATTGAAAATACCATTCATACATTCTTCTTGTGGTAGTCCCCATATAATAGTATTGTCCTGTCCCTACATATAAATGCTCAAATCCCACTCTCATCTGATGAAATGACGAATCATTTGCCACAAGCGATCCCACAAATAAAACTGGTGTCTCATTCATTACATAACCTTCTTGTTCTTCTATTCGATCAATCACCCTTGTCATAGTACTTAATGTGGTATCATACTTCAACTGAGCCATGACATACATCTGATTGGCTAATATAATCTGATTCCATAGAATAATAGCAACCAAAACAAGGCTCATAGTAGATATGCTTGTACCAATATTCTTCTTCCAACCAAATATACATTCTTTCCTATTACTATTTCTCGGATACAACATCACCAACAATACATACAATAAGGAAAAAGAAGTCTCCATTAAATTGTGAAAATGTCCCACAGCAACAATATACACAAACGCCATAGCAAATGGAATCATACAAACAGTAGCAATGAACAAACCGACTCTTGTTCGATTCATTCCTTTTCGTATGACAATTCCTACTAGTGCCATTCCAATGAATACAATGATTATACTATTGCAAATTCTTACCACAGAAGGATAGATGGCAATCGGTCTTAAAAACGACCTTACTAAATACACAAACATATTCTGTATATACCAAAAAATACTTTCTTGACCAAATAAAAATGCTGACCCTATTCCATTTCCAGTACTATTACTTACTATTTGATAACTTTGCAACATCACATAATTCATTCCGTAGAAGAATAGAACTGCTCCTACCATCATAAGAATTGCCTTTTTCACAAAGAGAAATAATTCTTGGTAACTTACTTGATCCCATAACTTTTGTAACAATACAAAACATAATAACGTAGCCGTCACTTGTAGAAATGACTGATACACTCCTAAAGACAACGCCAATACGATTACGCCAATCAAATATCCTCGCTTATAACGTTCTAATAGATAGACCGCACCTACCGATCCCATAAATGCTAACATATTCAAATCCACATCATGAATATAAGACGCATTCAATAAAATAATGGGAAGGTTCACCGTGAAGACCCCACAAACCACTACTTGTCTGAGGAAACCTTCAATTCTTAATAAATAAATTACCATATAATTAGCTATACTAATATAAGCTAGCGATAATATTCCAATGAGCCATGGAGCCACAATATCACCACGAATCATCATATAAAAAGGATAAACGAAACGTCCAAGTTCCACTTTCCATTCATTATCATCTCCCTGGTGTAACATCAGTGCATCATGTAAAAAAGGGGTGGAAAAATAGCAATAGGCATGAGCAATTAAACCGATGACTATTGTAATTAACATAATCTGTACCACTTGAGACTGCTGCTGTTTCAAATACTATCTCCTACCTATTCTCTATATAAATTCACATAATCAACTTCACTATAAAACTTCTGATCACTTTTCATAATGTCTTCATAATTATCTAATGTCAATAATCCCATATCATCTGATAGCCATTGTAGCATCTTTGTATTAATCTCTGGTGAATAATGGGTAACATCACTATAATAATCATAATTCATTATTATATCATGTTGATCAAAAAAATAATATAACTTTACATTATCATATTGCAATAACATCTCTGTAGCCACTAACATTGCTTGAAAATATACCGATAACGTCCCTTCTAATCTACAAAGTTCCCAGTATCTAATACTATACGGAGAATAAAATATATAAAATTCTGTGTCCAAATTACTCTCAATGACTTCTATAAAGTTCTTCTCTATCGTATCCATTACTATCTCACATTCCTCTTTCGTAAGTTCTCTCTGTAATGGATTCTCTTCTAGTGGCGTTATTATATTTCCACCTACAACCGCCTCATATCCTAAATCATGTTCAAAATAAGAATATTCATCAAAAGTAGCACTTTCTAAGCCACTCAATGTTCTAATACACGAATTTATTACTCCTTGATACATAGTCGTTTTATCTAGCACATACGATACATCATTCCAAATATAATCATCATATAAGTAAGAAGGATACTCCTCATACCCTTCCCATGTTGCTTCTTTTAGTAATGCAATTATATCCATTCCCCATATTACCATTTTTAAATCTTCATTATACGACAGAGAACGTTTTATATGCCCAGCGATTGACGACCTGTTAGCGACGCTACATTATTATATCCAATTTCGACGATTCCTGCAAGGTAATCTGCAATCAATACTTTTTTACTTAAACCAAGTGTAAATAGATAAAGACCTTTACCAATATTCTCATAATTCACTATTCCCAAGCTAGACTTAGTAAATTGTCTCTTCATGTCTTGATACAATACGATTGGACCTGAAGTGAACTTGGGGAAAAACACAATATACAATACATACTCCATCCAATTAATTTTTTTACTAGGTTCTCTATAAGAATCTACTAAAAAAGGAAATCTGAGAAAAGGTGAAAAAACTAATGCCTACTGGCCATATCACATCTAACAATGCATAATTATGCTCTAACAGTTGATTCATATTTGCTATAATAAAATTCCAATATTTAAAATAAACAAGTACCATAAGATTGCCTACAATTCCAACCACCAATAACATCTTACTTCCATATGCTCGTTTAACCTTTTTCATAAAAAAACAATTGTATTATTAAATACAATACTTCCTGTTACTATTAATAATGTATGAATACTAGAGTAACCACAAAATATGACTGACATTACAATCAGCCATACTTTTCTTACTTGCTGTTCTTTACACTGTGCTAACGTATAATATCCCACTATTAGTGCCTTACACCCTTTTACCATAATAATAAATTCATATTCATTTGTATCCATATATTCAATATTATCTCTACTGAAATAACCTCGATCCAATATAAATCCTAGCTTT
>JAWXVF010000153.1:0-5729 GCA_044425555.1 Eubacteriales bacterium | reverse complement strand
TTCATCAAATGCATAATCCCCTATAGACGTTACAGAACTACCAATTACCACCTCACTTAATTGATTCCCACGAAATGCAAATTTCCCTATTTCTGTTACAGAATCTGGAATTACCACCTCACTTAATTGATTACTACTAAATGCATAATCCCCTATATGCGTTACAGAATCTGGAATTACCACCTCACTTAATTGATTATCCCTAAATGCAGAATCCCCTATATACGTTACGGAATCTGGAATTATTATCTGACTTAATTTCGCATTATAAAATGCTCCCTTCCCTATACGTGTGACAGAATCTGGTATCACCACCTCTTTTAGTCCAAACCCTTCTCTTCCATAACTATTAAATGCATGATCCCCTATTACCGTTACCTTATTAGGAATTACAATGCTTTCCGCAGAAACAAGACCTTTGTATGCTACTAACGTTCCATTCTTAATCTCAAAATCTTTATACATAATGTATTGGAATACTATTATTCCTCCTATTACTATAAGCATTCCTATTGTTGTAATCAAAGCAAAAATTTTTGGACGTGCATTCTTCAAGACATTTCCTTCCATTCCTTTCTTCGGAGTTGATACCTTCTGTTGAATAGGCGGTTGTTCTACCACAAGATTCCCTACTTCTTCTACCACATTTCTACTTGCACCACACTTGGGGCAGAACTTACTATTGGCTTCTAATTGATTGCCACATTTATTACAGAACATTTTGTTCTCCTCTCTCTTTATCTATTGCGTATATTATGCGGAATTCTTACTCAAAAGTTAGAAATCCTACCAGTTCTTCAAATAATAACAATACATTTCTTTGTTTAACAATTCCTTGTATTATCTTTTGGTTACTTTCTTCTTTCAATAGATCATCTGCTATTCTATCGCGATAGCTTCTAGTAGAGCTACCCTCTCCCCAATAGGTCATCATTTGTTTCCACATCTGTTCATCTTTCAACTGTTCTTCTGTAATAGCACTCAAGTCTTTACTATCCTTTCTTCTAAAATCATCGTATAATTGAGTACTTCGTAGTCTAATTGCAATTTTTAGTGCCATTTCTATTTCTTTCTTATCCTCAAATAGTTCTTCTAAATCTTTCCATATGGTTAATAAATATTCTCTACAACTATCATCAAATACTACTAGACCAAAGTTAGCAATTTGTAGATAAATATTATAATTATCATACTTTCCATATCTTCTCACACTTGCACCAAGACAACTAGCGTGAACTTTATGACGAATATCTATTTCTAACGCTTTTAGACATTTTTCATAAGTTACTTCTACCTTATCAAGAAGTACTTCCATCTTACTCCTTAGTTGTCCAAGCTTCTCCACTTGTTCTGTTGGTATCGTTCCATTCACTTGGTTATTAGCAAACACCATTAGCTGTTGATTTAATTCTTGTAGCTCGCCATAATAACTTTCATACATATTAGAGCGAAGTTGCTCTATGTGACGAAATACACTTTCCTTCTCTAAGTTATATTTCTTCTCATCGTATCCTATAATACAATTCTCTTCACTATCATAGCGAATACCTAAATAGGAATTATAGAATGTAACATTCTCTTTCCCTAAGAAAATTGGGGAATTCCAATGGTCTAAGGCTTCTTGTATTTTTACCCCTTTCCCATCCTCGCGGTTACTAGCACTATTACATTGTTTTAATTCTGCACCCTTTTCAAGTCCTAATACAATACATCTATGCTTCAAGTCCGTTTTCTGAGATTGAAAATGTGGTTCGAAACATTGTGTCATTATAATCCCTCCATAAGAAGGTATCTCATCACAGATAATACATATTTTATGAATATCCTCACAATTCTTATTAAAATCTTCTCTTGCTGCAATAGAATCCATCCCCCTTGTATCTTCAATAGCTCCGATGAATTCAGGTATTTCTTTCGAAAGGCTATTTCTGCTTAGGTTCAGTTCTATTGTACTAGGAAAAGGAACAGAGTCATTTTCACCATTGTTAATCTCTTTCATCCTCTTACGTAACCATTTCGTAAATTCTTCTTTCCCCTGCTCCATATCAAAAGAGAATTCTACCGTTTGTCGTTGTGCATAATTTATGTTCTTAGTAATGGCTTCTTTTAATGTATGAACACCTTCTGAATCGCCAAATGTCTGCTTGATATAATCCATTTGCACTTGTTTATCAGAAATTTTCGCTGGAATCTTAGCCATATTAATCAGTACTCTACGTTTTTCAGTTGAGAATTCTCTACTCTGCATCTTAGTATCCTTATTCTCCAACACACAGAAGTCATTGATTAAGTTGTCTACTTCGTACCAAGATAAGGGGGTAATGGTAATCGTACATTTATTTTGATCTGATAGGGTAATTCTTGTCTCACATACAGTTGTTCTACCTGCTCCTGTCTTTAACAATGGAAGCTCTTGTGTGGTATATTCCTTCTGTGTATAATCTTCCAAAACCGACTCATCAATTAATCCAATGAGATTAGCGATTGCTGTTGACTTACCAACACCAACACTTCCCATAAAAGATAATACATACTTCTCCACCTTACAAATCTCATATATCTCTTTTGTTCGTTTGGCTATGGACGGAATCATACATTGTATAATAAGGTTACTAGAAGAATCCTTTTGTAAGTTTTCTATTGTATTCAACGTCTCTTCACATTTTGTTACCATATTTTCTCTTGTTATCATATTCTGGCACTCCTTTTCTATCGTTTTATACGTTATCTAGCTTCTATTTCTTATAACTGAATCATACTTCCTATCAAAATATTCTTTGGTATTAATGAAAACTATTTAACAACTCATTGATTAAAAAGGTGGAAGTTTCTTGCATCTGATCCACAGTACTGGTATCTCCTGTAATAGATTCTTCTACTTCTCGTACTGTTTCAAAGCTTCCTTCTAATAAGTTATTTGCTAGATAGCATTCTGTCATTAGACGATAATACTCCATATCCCCTGGATTCTCTGCTACTAATTGAGCGAAGATAATACTTGCTGATACGTAATCCTTATTCTTCATGTACTCTATTCCTGCGGCTAGTCGATCTGCATCATTTTGCAATGCTGTCATTTGTGCTTCCACTTCTCTCTTAGTAGCCACCTTCTCCTCTAGGTTACCACTTACAATTTCTAACTGAAAACTATCCTCTCCCACTTTCGTAAGACCCACTTGCACAATTGCAGAAGCCTCGTCATACATTCCTAATGCATAATAGGTAGCTGCTGTATAGCAATATCCCATTTCTTCAGTTGGATAAGCTTCCACGAAGTCCGAACATTTTGATAAGAGGGTATCTGGGTCTGCATCATTGCTATGTAAATATTCTTCTAGGTTCGTTAGATCCGCAACCATTGCATTATAATATTCTTCCTCTGTTTGAGCATTCGTTGCAACTTTTCGCTCCCCACTACTATCAACACCTGTCTCGTCTTGTGCATTAACTCCTCTTACTACTAGTAATACCATACAAGCAATTACAGCTATATAGATCTTTGGATTCACTCTTTTTAACTTCTCTAATACTGCTTGTATTGATAGGGGTTTCTTGGTATGATTCTGTATTGGAATCGTTGTTTGTTGCATCACAACTTGTTGTGTATTAACTGGTTGTGGGCTACTTTCTATCGCAGCACCACACTTCCCACAAAACTGTCCATTCCCTTGATTCTTAGCCCCACATTTTCCACAAAACATCTTTCTTCTCCTCTTTTCTAATCTCCACTTTATGAACAACGATTTCCACAACTTTGACAGAAGAGATCTCCTTCCTGTAAGGGATTCCCGCACTGGGTACAAGCTCCACTTCCTGCTACTTGTGGAACTGTGCTTTGTACTGCTATAGTAGGTGTAGCAACTACTCCTTGAGATATCCCTAGAAGTGCCATTTCTTCATCGTACTTCTGTGTGAATTCTTGAATCTTTTCTTCTCGTTGTCCAATCATGGCTTGCAAAGAGTCAATAGCACTCCAGATACTTCCTAATTCTGCTTCGCTTCCATCTTCTCTTGCTTGGAAGGCTACCGTTCCTGCTTCTAAGAGCTTTCCTTGTATTTGCGATTGAAAACCTTGTATTTCTGCCTGTAAGTTATTCGTAATAGAGGCTTTCTTTAATTGTAAACTCTCAATTTCCTTTGCTACTGGATCTTCTTTTCCCTTGAATAATTCGCCTAATGCCATATTTTTCTCCCTCGTTTTCTCTTGATTTTCCCTAGGTTTTCCTAGGTTATTTCCACTATCAAAAAGTATAGGTTTTGACAATGGGGAAAAGTTATACAATAACACTCGTTATTACTATAAAAAACATCTTTTCCACAGGGTATTTATAAAATTTGCCCCAAATAGATTGACGATTCATGGAATTTATTGTAAAATATTGTAGTCTAAAAGACTATCAAAACCTATACTTTTTGACAATCCCCTAAGTCTCCATTTTTAGTGCATTTCACGCATTCTTCGATAGAAGGTAGATTGGCTCATACGACACTTTATCAATGCGTCTTCTATGGTGATTTCTTTTCCTCGATAGGCTTCTACAATCTCCTTAAAGTCATGTGGTACTCTTTTGCGAGGTCGTCCAAATTTTACCCCTTTTCCCTTAGCTACGCTGATGCCTTCTGCTTGTCGTTTTCTAATATTCTCTCGTTCATTCTGTGCTACGAAAGATAAGATCTGTAACACAAGATCCGCTATAAAGGTTTCCATAAGGTTATGATTTATCCTCGTATCCAATAGTGGCATATCTAGAACACAGATATGAATTCCGATTTCTTTCGTTAAGAGTCTCCACTGTATCATAATCTCTTCGTAATTACGCCCTAAACGGTCAATGCTCACAATATATAAGACATCACCCTTTTGTAACTTCTCTACTAATCTTTGGTAATTCCCTCGCTTGAAGTCTTTCCCCGATTGCTTGTCTATGTAGATATGATTTCCCATTACTGCATTCTTAGAAAGTGATACTAATTGTCTGTCCTCTTTTTGATTAGTGCTTGAAACTCTTGCATATCCATATTCTGCCATGTTATATATCTCCTTTTTTTATTTTTTTATCTATCATAACAAATCTTATAGAATAATCAAAAATAAAATTTAGGTTTCCGTGTATGAAAAAAGTTAGTGTATAATGATACATATGAGATAGCTAGAAAACTTACGAACATATACTACATAGCTTTGATAGATGAAATTTTAGCAAGTAGTATGGGAAAGGAAGTTGTCTAAAATAGGATGATAGTATTCGTTCGTGGACTGAGTATGAGTAACAATAGGAAGGATACTATAAAAGAGCAACCACCCATTTTAGATTACTGGTGGTTGCTCTCATTCTTATGTTATTCTATTTCCTTACGTCTATTTCTACTGCGAAAGTACCGCTTCTTGCATGAACTCTACAATCTCTAGATCACTAGCATCTACGTGTTCCTCTAGGAATTCTATTACCTTCTCCACATAGGATTCTTCTAATTCTAAAAACTCACTAATCTGCTCTAGATCCAATCCTTTCTGACTCTTTCTACGGATTAGGGAAATGAGTTTTCGTTCTTCGCCACGTTCCATACCACGTTCCATACCACATTCTATACCACGTTCCATACCTTCCATTCTTGCCTTTTCCTTCATTTCATCAATTGCTCTACACATACCTCTCACTTCCTCCTGTTCTTCTTCCATAAATTCTGGTACATTCACAATCGCCCCTATAAATGCCCTTACATCGTAG